>CALPMR020000236.1 GCA_943324725.2 Bordetella parapertussis
ACTCCCGGGCGCCCTGTGACGTCAGCCCAGATCCGTTCCGCCGTGCTGGTCTGCGGGTATTACGGCGAGCACAACCTCGGCGATGACGCCCTGCTGCAGGTGCTGCTCGCCCAGCTGCCAGCTGGGGTCGAGCCCCTGGTGACGGTCTGGGATCAGCCCCTGGTCCGGCGTCTCTTCGGGGTGGAGACCACGGACCGGCGCCGCCTGGTCGGGGTGCTGGCCGCCCTGGGCCGCTGTCGGGCCCTGGTGCTGGGCGGCGGCAGTCTGCTGCAGGATTCCACCAGCTTCCGCAGCCTGCTGTATTACGGCGCCCTGATCGTCGCGGCCCGCAGCCAGGGCAAGGATGTGATCCTCTGGGGCCAGGGCCTGGGACCGCTGCGGCGGCGGCGCAGCCGGCTGCTGGTCCGCTGGTTGCTCAGCCTGGCCACGGCGATCAGCTGGCGCGATCCCGCCTCCACCCAGCTGGCGCGGTACTGGGGCCTGCGTTGCCTGGAGGGCAGTGATCCGGTCTGGGGGCTGGAGCCCCGGCCCTGGCATGGAGGCGGTGGGCCGATCGTGGTCTGCTGGCGACCCGCCAGCCAGCTGGATCGCCAGGGCTGGCGTCCCTACCTGGAGGCCCTCGACGAGCTCGCCGCCGCCAGCGGCAGGCCCGTGCACTGGCTGCCGTTCCATCGGGGCCAGGACCGGGAGCTGCTGGCCTGGCTCGACCAGCAGGGGCTGGTGCCGCAACGGCTGCGCCACGCCAGCGAGCTGCTGACGGTGGAGGATCCCCAGGCGGCGATGGCCCACTTTCAGGGCGCGGGACTGGTGATCGCCATGCGGCTGCATGGCCTGATCCTGGCCGCCCTGGCGGGCAGTCCCTGCGCTGCCCTCAGCTATGACCCGAAGGTGGCGGAGGCGGCCCGGGGCATCGGCTGCCCCTGCCAGGATCTGGCTCTGCCGGTGTCCGACTCCCTGCTGGCGAGCTGGCAGGCGTCGCTCGATCAGCCCCCGCAGGCCCTCCGACTGGAGCTGTTGCGGCGTGGAGCCGCCATTCACCGCGAGGTGCTGGCGCCCCTCTCAAGCCTGGCCTGATCGATGCGCTCGCCCTGGCTGTCCCAGGCTTCGATCGTGAGTTCGGTGGGGGTGAAACTGAGCTCGGCAAAGCTGTGGCGGCTCACGGCCCTGGCGCTGTTGGGCCCCGCCAGCACCGGCCGCAGGGCCGCTCCACCCCCGCCGACGGTCAGATAGGTGATGCCGTCGATCGGCTTGGAGCGCTCGTAGTTGTGGTCGTGGCCATTGATGTAGAGCTGCACGCCATGGCGGCGCATCCAGGGCACCAGCCTGGCGATCGCCACCGGATCGTCGCCATAGAGCCCGGAGGAGCGGATCGGGTGATGGCCCACGACCACCTTCCAGGGGGCCGTGCTGCTGGCCAGGGCCCGCTTCAGCCAGGGCAGCTGGTGCTGCCAGGCGGCGTTGACATTGGTGTCGAGCATGAAGAACTCGACTGGCCCCTGCCGCACGGTGTACCAGCGACCCTTCATGCCGAAGGGGGGATAGTTGATCTGGGGATCGCCGTTGCCGGAGCGGATGTCGTGATTGCCGAGCACGGCGTGAAAGGGCACCCCGGCCTGCAGCAGGGCCCGATAGGGACGGGTGAAGGTGGCCTCGACCCGCTTGAGGTCACCTTCGTCGTAGATGTTGTCGCCGGCCATGATCACCAGGTCCACCTTGCGGCGGCGATTCACGGCGGCCATCTGATCGGCCACGGCCTGCTGGGCGGCATTGCCGCCACCGCTGTCGCCGGTGGCCAGCACATGCAGCGACAGGGCACTGGTGGGGATGGCTGCCGCTGCCGCCGGCTTGGCCGGACTCGAAGCGATCGCCAGGGGAGCCGCCGCAACCGCACGCCCGGCCCTGGCTGAGCTGACGGCCGTCGCTGCGGTACCCAGCACAGCGCTGGCCAGCAGGGCCGCCGCCGCCAGCAGCAGCAGCCTGCCAGCCGGAGCTGGCTTGGTGGTTCGTGCCGTAGCGCGGCGGAGTGCCCGGCCACTGGAGGGAACTGGAGGCCGCTGGCTCACGGAGGGTCCGAAGGGGGCGTTCAGGCTATCGAGCCTTGCTGCCGTTGCAGTTCCGCCAGCACCTCCTGGCTGTGGCCGGAGGGACGCACGGCGGTCCAGCGCTGCCGCAGGATTCCCCGGGGGTCGATCAAAAAGGTGTGGCGCTGGGAATAGGGCGCGATCCAGGAGCCATAGCGCCGGCTCACCACACCACCGGGATCGGAGAGCAGCGGGAAGACCAGTCCTTCACTGCCGCAGAAGGAGGCATGGGCTTCGGCGTCATCGGCGCTGACGCCGATCACCGAGGCGGATTCGGCTGCAAAGGCGGCCAGATTCTGCTGGAAGCCGCGGGCCTCCAGGGTGCAGCCGCTGGTGAAATCCTTGGGGTAGAAATAGAGCACCAGCCAGCGACCGGCCAGCTGGTTGAGGCCGATGTGGATCGGCAGGGCCTCGCTGCCGGCCTGGCTGTTCAGCAGCTTGCCGCCCGGGGCCACGCCTTCGAGCTCGAAATCAGGTGCTGGCTGCCCCAGCTCCGGCAGCTGCCCGCCGATCGCCCAGGCGCGCCTGGGGGCCAGACCCAACACCAGGGGCAGCAGGGACAGGCCAGCCAGCAGAGAACGGCGCTTCATCGGCTGGGGTCCTGGCTCGTTCGTTCAGAATTCAGACAAAACAACGGGGTGGATCCGCCGAGGCAGGAGCCTGCAAGGCAAATCCACCCCGTAGGGGAGGCTCAACGTCGCGGCTCTTGCTGAGCCCGGTGACTTCAGAGGCGGGCGAGGTTGACGCCGAGCTCTTTGGCGTAGTTGCCGAGGCCCTTCTTCTGGATGGTCTTGAGGGCGCGGGTGCAGACGCGCAGCTTGACGAAGCGCTTGCCTTCGGCCCACCACAGGCGGCGCTCCTGCAGGTTCACCTGCTGCAGCTTCTTGGTGCGCACGTGGGAATGGCTGACCGCCATGCCGTTGTTGGCGCGCTTTCCGGTGAGTTGGCAGACGCGGGACATGGGAATCAGCTGGAAACTTTGGAACGCGGCTTGACACCACTGCCGCACCCTACCAAATGGCCCCTGGGGTCAGGATGCTGGCTCTGATTCGAGCGGCAGCGGGTCCTGCCAGCTGCTGTCCACGTTTGAGTGCGCCTACGGCGATGCAACAGGCGCTCCACCAGCGACTCGGAAGCTCAGCCAGCCCTTCCCACCAGGCAAGGTGCTCCAGGTAGGCGGCTCGAACAGGGCCCGGAAGCCGACCGATCGCTCGGGCCAGGAGCACGGCCGCCATGCGCGGACAATGCATCACCGCCCTGGTTGCCAGGATGTCAGAATCAGCGACTTGAACAGCCTGCTGCAGCAGGACCCAGGCCAGGGTGCTGCCGACTCGGTACGGCACAATCCTGTGGCGTTGCAGCAGTCCCAGCAGGGGGCCATTGCGTAGGCGGATGATCGGGTTGCCGGGGTTGCCCATGGTCAGGATCAATCGACCACCCGGCTTCAGCACTCGCCCGATCCAGACCAGGGTCGCTGAGATGTCCTCTGGCGGTGGAAGGCCGCCAGGAGCGGTTGGCACTCTGCCGTTTCAATCTGCCCGGAGCAGAAGCTTTCTTGTCAGCCTTCGACCAGCGGCACTGCCTGGACGAGCACAGCAGCTTGGACTGCGTCTGAGGCAGCAGAGCCGTGAGGCCTCGACCGGCAGATCGCTAAGCTCAAGATCTTTGCGGCATCAGGAATGAGTATCAAGATCGAAACAGTCAGTATCAAAGATAAGGGCAACCGGTCTGACAGCACCGGCTATGGCCGCGTCGATGCCAATTACTCCATCGGTAAATACGAAGTCACTGTTGGGCAATACAGCGCCTTTCTCAACGCGGTGGCTGCCAGCGACCCTTATCGCCTCTATAACAAAGGGCTGATGACCAGCGCCCTGAACGGCGGCATTACGCGCTCAGGTGCTGATGGCAGCTATGGCTACAGCCCAGTCAGCGGAACCGAGAACTTCCCGATCACTGGCGTCAGCTGGTTTGATGCCGCTCGCTTTGCGAACTGGCTCGCCAACGGACAGCCCTCCGGCCCCTGTACCTCGGCAACCACTGAGGACGGGGCCTATAGTCTGAGCGGAGCAATTAGTGGTATTTCTGTATCCCGCAACAACATCAATCCCAATACGGGCGCTGCCCCCGGCTTTGCGCTTCCCACGGAAAATGAATGGTACAAAGCCGCCTACTACAACCCAAAGCTGAATCACGGCAAGGGCGGCTATTATAAGTATGCCACCAAGAGCAATGCTGCTCCCGGCAATCTAATAGGCGGCAAGCGTAATCAAGTGAATTATATTTTAGATGCCAGCGGTGTGTACTCTGTAACACAGAAAGCCGGTGTTGATTACAGCCAGAACTATCTCAGTTCGATCGGTTCTTTCACGGGCTCAAAAGGATCCTACGGCACCTTTGATCAGAATGGCAGCGTCTGGGAAATCCTTTCAA
>CALPMR020000237.1 GCA_943324725.2 Bordetella parapertussis
CATCGAGATCCGGGCGGGCCTGCAGCGCTCTGAGCGCCCGGTAGAGGATCTCGCTCTGGCCGGCGCGATTGCCGAAGGCCACAACCGCCGCCTGCTCTGCGGCATGGGCCTGGCGCAATTCCGGGGTGTTGCAGACGCCGTTGAGATGGCCGACAACCCCCCAGCTCCAGCGCAGCCGTTCGTTGAGCCGGTGCAGGGGCTCCATCACCACCTCCCAGCTGGGGGGATGGCCCTGTTGGCTGGCCTGATCGAGCCTGGCTTCAAGCGCTGAGAGCTCCGCCTCCAGCTCCGCCATCAGTTCGGGGATGTGCTGACTCACCTGCTCGGGCGTGATCAGCTCGAACTGGGGCAGCCCCTCGCCCGCCAGCAGTGCAGGCCGGCTCTGGAGATCAATGCTCATGGGTGCGGCTCTCGGTGGCGTGCTGGGCTCCATTCCAGCTGAGCAGCGTCCCTGGCGTGGTACGGCCGGGGCTGGGATCCCCGCACCACGGCACAGCGGGGGCGGCGGGCAGGGTTCAGCCGAACAGGGGGAAGTGGCTGACGGCCAGCTGGCTGGTGTTGCTGAGCTCGATCGCCAGAGCATTGGTGCTGGCCTGGTAGAAATCGATCGCCACCCGCGGCCAGAACCCGATCACCAGGGTGGGCACCAGCAGGCTGAGGCCGATCACCAGCTCCCGCGGTGTCATGTCGCCGACCACGGCCAGGGCTGGGATCCGGGGCCCGAAGAACACCCGGCGGCAGAGGGACAGCAGATACACCGGTGTCAGCACCAGGCCGATGGCGGCCAGCACGATTGTCAGCACCCGGAATGGCACGGTGAAGCCGTCATTGGCGGTCACCCCCAGGAACACGGTGATTTCGCTGATGAAGCCGCTCATGCCGGGCAGGGCCAACGAGGCCAGGGAGCTGGCCAGGAAGAAGGCGAAGGTGATCGGCAGGGCCTTGGCCAGGCCGCCCATGTTGGGGATCGAGAGGGTCTTGGTGCGCTCGTAGAAGACGCCGGTGACGAAGAACATCGAGGCGGCGATCAGGCCATGGCTGATCATCTGCAGCATGGCGCCACTCATGCCGAGGGAATCGATGGCGCCGATGCCGAGCAGCACGAATCCCATGTGGCTGACCGAGCTGCAGGCGATGCGCCGTTTGACGTTGTCCTGGGCAAAGGCGTTGAGAGCCCCGTAGATGATGTTGACAATGCCGAGCACCACCAGGGCCGGGGCCAGCAACAGATGAATTTCGGGCAGCATCTGCACGTTGAATCGCAGCAGCGCGTAGCCCCCCATCTTCAGCAGCACCCCGGCCAGCAACATCGACACCGGTGCATTCGCCTCACCGTGGGCATCGGCTAGCCAGGTATGGAGGGGGAAGATCGGCAGCTTGACGCCAAAACCGATCAGGAAGCCGAGATAGCAGAGCAGGCCGAAGGTGCCCCCTGGCGAGCGGGCCGCCAGTTCCGAGAGGTTGAGGGTGAAGCTGTCACCGGAGAGGGCCAGGGCCAGGCCACTGAGCAGAATCAGCAGGGAGGCGGTGGCGGTATAGAGAATGAACTTGGTCGCGGCATATTGGCGTTGCTTGCCGCCCCAGATGGCGATCAGCAGGTAGACCGGCACCAGTTCCAGCTCCCAGGCCAGGAAGAACAGCAGGAAATCCTGGGAGAGGAACACCAGTCCCTGGGCCGAAGCCTGGAGCAGCAGCAGGCCGAAATAGAGGCGGGTCTTGCGGTTGACATTCCAACTGGCAGCCACGGCCAGCAGGGTGACCAGGCCGCTGAGCACCACCACGGGCGCCGAGAGCCCGTCGGCGGCCAGGGACCATTCCAGGCCCAGGGCCGGTACCCACGGCAGGCGCTCCACCAGCTGCAGATCGGCGATGCTGCCATCGAAATGGCGGCTGAACACCCACAGCATCAGCGCCAGATCGATCCCCAGGACGCTCAGGGCCAGGAGCCGGGGCCATCGGGGATCGTCCGCATCGCCGGGCAGCAGGGGCATCAGCAGGGCCGCAGCTGCCGGCAGCAGCACGATCAGACTGAGCCAGGGAAAGGCCGCCGGGAGCGAGGACGCGGCCGAAATGGGCAGGGTGGCGTCCATCACTACATCCAGCTGGTGACTTGGGAAGCATCGGCCCCAGGCCCTGGGGCCTGGGCGAATTCTTCGATGCAGGAATCTATCAGCTGAGTAGAAGTACTCATGACCTGTGCTACGGGCGATTGGGCTGTCGGCTGGGGCGGCAGTTGAGCGTGGAGCTGCTTCTGACGCTGAATCCGCTGCTGGGGGCGCGGCTCACCTGGTGGAGGGCTCAAGTGACCAACGGCGGCAGATGGCTCCAGCGACTGCCTTCGTGCTGGGGTTGGAGCACCTCGCCGCGGCTGCTCACCCCTTCGCGGCGCCAGGCCTCCACCATCGCCTCGCTCACCGCCTCAGCGACGGAGGCGGGTCCCAGGGCCAGCAGCGTCGGTCCGGCGCCGCTGATCACGCAGCCCCAGGCCCCAGCGTCCAGGGCCGCCTGTCGCACGATCTTCCCCCCCTGGATCAATCCCCAGCGGTAGGGCTCATGGATGCGGTCATGCATGCCGTCGGCGATCAGATCGCCGTTGCCCGTGCGCAGGCCCTGGAGCAAGAGGGTCAGGGCGCCGAGATTGATCACCGCATCGCTGATCGGAATACTGCGGGGCATGGCGCGGCGCGCTTCGGCGGTGCTGAGCCGGATCGAGGGGATGGCCACCACCGCTTGCACGTTGGTGGCCCACTCGCAGCGCACCACCCGCCAGCGATGGGAGGCGGCGCGGGCGGTCAGGCACAACCCGCCGACCAGGGAAGGCACGACGTTGTCGGGATGGCCCTCGATATCGATCGCCAGCTCCAGCAACTTCTCCTTGCTCAGCGGTTCGCCGACCAGGGCATTGGCGCCGATCAGGCCGGCGACGATCGCCGTGGCGCTGCTGCCCAGGCCCCGGGCGGGCGGCACGGCCAGCTGCACCCTGGCCTCCAGGGCCACCGGCTCCTTGCCGGCCTCCTTCCACACCCTCTGGGCGGAGCGATAGATGAGATTGTCGGGGCCGCCGCGCAGATGGGCCCCTTCGCTGCCTTCGATGATCAGGTCGAAGCGATCGCCGCCCCCCTCAATCACCCGCAGTTCGAAGCGGTTGCCCAGCTCCAGAGCTGCTCCCAGGCAGTCAAAACCTGGGCCGAGGTTGGCCGTGGTGGCGGGGACCTCCACCACCACCCCTTGGCCGAGGCTAGGGCGCACCATCGAGGTCGTCTTACTGGGCCCAGTGTCGCAGTCGATGGGTCAGCTGCAATCCAGCAGCATCCGGGCCCGGCAGGCGGCGCTGAAACTGCCGAAGCCAGGATCAAGCACGGCCTGGATCGGCATCGGCTCCAGCACCGCCCGCAAGCGGCCCTTGGCCAGGAAGGCCTCCAGGAAGCGCTGGGAGCGAAGTCCCGCCAGCAATTTGCCCGCCGTACCGCCGCCCAGCCAGATGCCACCACGGCTGAGGCTGGCCAGGGCCAGATCGCCGCAGACCGAGCCATAGGCCCCGAGCCAGAGATCGAGGGCCTCAACGGCCAGCGCATCGCCAGCGGTGGCCGCCTCGGCCACGGCGGCGGGCAGATCGGCCGGTTCGGCTTTGGAGGCTCCGCTGGCTTCGGCTGCCTGGCTTCTGGACAGCCAGCGGCTGGCCTGCGCCTGCAGCGGGTGCAGACCCTCGGGATCGCGGCTGGCCAGCAACCAGCGGGCCACATCGCCCAGGCCCGTGCCGCTCACCACCCGCTCAATCGACAACCGCTCCAGCTGACGATCCGCCTGGATCCACTGCTTGAGCTCCCACTCCTGCTGGCTGCGCGGCGCGAATTCGCCATGGGAGGCCTCGCTGGCCAGGGCCTGCAGGCCCCTGCTCGTCCGAACCCCCAGCGCCACCCCAAGTCCGGTGCCGGCCCCGAGGATCAGCAACGGTGCATCTGCCACAGGGGCACCGATGCGCACGGGAGCCACCTGAGTGGCCTGCAGATGGGGCAGGCCGTAGATCAGCACGGCGAAGTCATTGACCAACTCCAGGCGCTGGAGGCCGCAGGAGTGCGCCAGGTCCTGCTCTTCCAGGCTCCAGCTGAGGTTGGTGAGCTGGGCGCGGCCGCCATGCACCGGTCCGGCGACCGCCAGGCAGGCGGCGGCGGGCCGGGCCAGGCCGTCGCCCTCGCTGGCGGCGAGAAAGTGACGCACCATCGCCCCCAGCTCATCCCAGTCGGCGGATGGGTAGCGGCTGCTGGCCAGGGGCTCCAGGCTGGCTGCGTCGTGAAGGCTCAGCAGGGTCTTGGTGCCGCCGATATCGCCGGCCAGCAAGGTGGTCATGGCCGCATGGCAATCGGAAGGAGAGTGTTGCTGATCGGTTGGGTTGCCGGAGCGATCAGCGAGCTGCCAGGCCGGCCAGGCGCTGCTGGTTGGCGACGACGGCGCGGCTGAC
>CALPMR020000238.1 GCA_943324725.2 Bordetella parapertussis
CGGGCAATGGTGGCCGTGCGCTCGGTGACGGAAATCACGCCGCGAGCCTCGAGCAAGTTGAAGGTGTGGCTGCACTTGAGCACAAAATCCAGTGCAGGGGCCGGCAAAGCCTGGGCGATCAGGTCGCCGGCTTCGGCCTCATAGATGGCAAACAACTGCTGCAGCCGCTCGGGGTTGGCGGCTTCAAAGTTGTAGGTGCACTGCCCCTTTTCAAATGGCAACCAGATATCGCCATAACTGCGCTCGCCATTCCAGCTCAGATCCCAGATGCTCTCCACATCTTGCAGATACATGGCGAGGCGCTCAAGGCCATAGGTGATCTCAATGGACACCGGCCGGCAATCCAGGCCACCACACTGTTGAAAATAGGTGAACTGGGTGACCTCCATGCCATCGAGCCACACCTCCCAACCCACACCCCAGGCCCCCAGGGTCGGTGATTCCCAGTTGTCTTCCACGAAGCGAATATCGTGATCGGACTGCCGAATGCCCAGGGCCTCCAGGGAAGCCAGGTAGGTCTCCTGGATGCCGTTGGGTGATGGCTTGATCAGCACCTGGTACTGAAAATAGTGCTGGGCGCGGTTGGGGTTGTCGCCATAGCGGCCATCGCTGGGGCGCCGGCAGGGCTCCGGATAGGCCACGGCCCAGGGCTCCGGCCCGATCGCCCGCAGCACGGTGTGCGGACTCATGGTGCCGGCACCCTTTTCGGTGTCGTAGGGCTGCAACACCAGGCAGCCCTGATCCGCCCAGAACCGATTGAGACCGCTGATGATGTCCTGGAAGTGCATCGGTACTGGAACGGTTGGTGGGCCGGCAATCCGCTGAGTTTACGGTGCGTCGCCTGGGCCGCAGAGCCAGGGGCAGGACCAGCCGGGGCGAGCCGGCCCAAGCGGACCAGCAGCGTTGTCAGCGGCGTTGCATGAGTCTGTTGAGGGGATTGGTGGCAAAAAGATTGAAGGGGATATAGGTGGAGATGGCGATGATCAGAATCAGCAGAGGCGGCGCAATAAACAACACATCACCAATCAGGCCCACAGCAATCGTCAGCAGACCTTTACTGAGAGCGGTTCCAAAGAGAATGTGCAGATCCTTACGCTTCTCGATGCTCTGTCCAACCTGCCTCTTTTCGATTGTGGCAAGAATGGCAAGAATCAGATAGAGAAGACCGATCAACAAGAAAACGACGACCCGCACAACAGCCAGATGCCTTCTTTCCCTGGAAACATCATCACCGACATGAAGAATCAATTCCACTGCATAGTGGTTGACTAGATAGTAAAAAGGCGAAACCAGGCTGCTGAAAAACAGCAGCCAACCGGTGGCGACCGCGAACATTCTCAGCTTGATGGCGTCGGCCAACAGGGCCTTATGATAGGCCCAAATGTCATAGATAATGGTGAAAATAGCAAAATAACCTATGATGATCGCAGCGATTGCGTTGACAAGATCGCCTGGCGGATAATGATGGGTTTCGCCCGCCGAAAGGTTGTCGAGAATAATGATCGGCAGCTCGATCACCAGAAGAGTAAGAACAATCGCATACGTTGCATCGATCAGGCCAATCCAGTTTTCACCCGTAGCCCTGCCAACGATTCGTGAAGGGATCATGGGCTCTGATGACACAGTCGATTGAGTAGCGAGAGTATCAGAGCAACCCGATGGACGCTCTGCTCAAACTGGACAGGGAAACACCAGGCACCAGGCACCGTAGCCACACCAACAGACTTGATCCTTACTCATCGATTCAGGCCCAGGCAACTCCAGGTCGAGCCACGGACTCGGAGCAACTGCGCCGCAGGCATCCGGGCCAGCTACACCAGTCCATCCTTACCGAGAAGAACGTGCATTTCAGCTGCTCCCGTTGATCGCCAAGCTTACAAAAGAGATTCAAATTCTAGACATTGAAGATACTTAAATCAAGATTCAAATTGAGATTTTACGTTTTTACAGATATCAAAACATCAGATTGTTCTCGTAAAGATGCGGTGCCCCATCGGCGGCTTCAGGGTTATGGCACGACGTTCCCCCACCCCAGATGGCCGTCCAGATCAGATCGATCCACTGGTACAGCTTGCCGCTGAACACCGGGACCGGCTGATGTCAGCGGCTTGGAGGAAACGATCGGGGGCCAGCCCTTTGCAGCTCCAGCATCAACTCGGCCGCCTATCCATGCACCGGCGGCCTTCCTTTCAGTCGCCACCCCTGCAAGGTGGCCAAGGGCCTGTAATCATGGACAGCAACGCAAACTCCTGCCTCGGAGCCTCGCGACCAAGGCCTTCGAGGAGGCCAGGGGGACCGGATTCAACATGATGCTGCTGCCTGCAGCGCATGAATCCAGCATCTGCCCAAGCTGTGACACCTGATCGCAGCAGCCGATGGTCTTGCCAGGGAGTGAAACAAACCAGTCAACCAGCGCACCATCAATGCAGCGATCTTTTTTCTACAGGCGGTTGCTGATCTCCTGCATCGCCCTGATGGTCTGCTTTGGCCTTCCCGAGCCCTGGAGCCGACTCGCCTCGATCGGCTATCTGATTTTGGGGTTGGTCCTGGTGCAGGGATTATGCACAGAACCGACAGAGATGGCGACCCGTGGCACACCATCCAAGTCCTACCGAAGACTCGGCATCAGTGCAATCGCGTTCTGGCTGCTGTGGACCCTGACGCCCGTGGAGATGCGCAACACCGGCATCCCGGTGATGTTGCTGTGGACGTTCTTCGGTGGCTGGAGTGCCATTCGCCTGATCCGGCGACTGGCCCGTGAGCGCATGGTGAATGCAGCCGTTCTGCAGGGAGCTCTGGCGGGATATCTGATGCTCGGACTGGCCAGCGGCCTGCTGCTCTGCGGCCTGGAGACCATCCAGCCGGGCAGCTTCCGGGGCATTGACATCGGCACCGAGACAGCCGGCCTGACGCACTCGGTGTGGGGCCTGAACTTTGCGGAGTTGAACTACTTTGCCTTCGTCAGCCTGACCACCATGGGCTATGGCGATGTCGTGCCGATGACAGCGCCAGCCAGCATGATCTGCGTGATGATCGCCGTGACGGGCACCTTCTACATCGCTGCCGTCATGGGGGTGCTGATCAGCAGGCTCACCATTCAGGAAACCGAGCAGGCCCGCCAGTCCCCCCGAAACAAGGAGTAGCGCACGGGGCGCTACTCGCCCTGAGCGAGCCCGCAGGCCACCGCTGAGGGTTCAGGAACGCCGCATCGAGGAGGAGTCGCCGGCTTCAGGTGGCCGGCGGTGAAGAGAAGGGCGAAGCGGCCTGGGCCGGCGGAGCCGGTGGTAGTCGGGGTCGGGATTGGCGGCCTGCAGCGCCGTGACCGTGCTGAGGGCAAAGCCGGACAGCCCCCCGGCAAACGCCAGCAGCCACAACTGCCAGAGCGCCCGCGCCGGCGACAGCGGCGTCGCCGTGCGCGCAATCGCTGCCTGCAGCAGCAACGCCAGGGCCGCCCCCAGCAGCGCACCGGCCAGCAGGGCAGCCAGCACGCGGCGCCTGGTCGGTCGGGGGCCAGTGCCTTGGTTCATGGTCTGGGCTCCGATACGGCTGGTATCGCATCGGACAACCCAGCTGAACCGGGCGCGGGACCGCCTCCAAGCCAGCTCTTCATCACCACATAGAACACGGGCACCACGAACAGACTGAGCAGCGTTGCCGCCAGCAGGCCACCGAACACCACCGTGCCCAGGGAGGTCTGGCTGCGGGCGCCGGCACCGCTGGCCAGCACCAGGGGCAGGAAGCCGAACAGCGACGAGATCGCCGTCATCACGATCGGCCGCAGCCGCGCCCTTGAGGCCTCGCGGGCTGCCTCCAGGGCCGGCAGCCCCTCAGCCAGTCGCTGGTTGGCCAGATCCACAATCAAAATGCCGTTCTTGGCCGCCAGACCGATCAGCATCACCAGGCCCACCTGGGCATAGATGTTGAGCACCTCTCCGCGCAGGCTGAGGAACAGCAACGCTCCGAGCATGGCGGCGGGCACCGTCATCAGGATGATCAGCGGATCGCTGAGGCTCTCGTACTGCCCCGCCAGCACCAGATAGACGACCAGGATGCCCAGGGCGAAGATCACGATCGCGAGCGAGCCGGCCTTCACCTCCTCCCGCGACAGGCCGGTCCAGTCGGAGCTGATGCCGCTCACCCCGAGCTGATCGAACACCTTCTGAATGGCGACGATCGCCTGGCCGGAGCTATGGCCGGCTGCCGCCTCGCCCTCCACCTTGATCGAGCGATAGAGGTTGAAGTGGGGAATCACCGCCGGACCGGTCGAAGGACCGATGCGGATGAACTCCGACAGCGGCACCGGTTCGCCCTTGGCACTGGGCACATAGAGATCCTCCAGCCGCTGGGGGGTGGCGCGGTAGGGAGCATCCGCCTGCACGAACACCCGCCGCACCCGGCCCTCCTGGAAGGTGTCATTGATGTAGGCGCCGCCGAAGTTGAGGCTGAG
>CALPMR020000239.1 GCA_943324725.2 Bordetella parapertussis
CTGGCTCCATGAGCTTCGATGCCCGCAGCCGCGAACGCCTGGAGGCCCTGGGACGCCAGTTGCCCAAGCCCCTGCCCCTGCCTGAACCCGCCAGGCCCCGGCCCGATGCCCCCCGCCATGCGGTGGAAATCGAGCAGGATCCCGAGCAGCTGTTCCGCGAGCTGATGGCTGCCAGCGCCGATGGCAGCGTGCCGCCCCACCTGATGGACCGTCTGCGGGAGCTGGAGCAGGCCCGCCGTCTCCAGACCCGCGACCGTGTTCAGGCCGGCGGCTCCGGCTCCGCCAGCGGCGCTGCGGCGCTGCGTGCCAGCGGCGGCGCCAATCGCCCCAGACCCGGCAGCAGCCCCCGCGGCAGCTCAGGGGGCAGCGTTCGCCCCGGCCCCAACCGGCCCCGCAACGCCGAGGAAGAAGCGCTCTACACCGCCTTTCAGCAGCTGTTGCTGGAGGACGACGAGGAGGCGCTCTGACTCTGCTCAGATCGATCCGATCAGCGCGAACGGATCAGATGGGATGGCTCGGATCGGCGGCCACTCGGGTGGAACAGCCGCTCAAGGGGACAGACGCTCCAGACGAAATGCCTCAGGCTCTGCTTGAGCCTCAAGCCCCCTCGGGTGGCTCCAGCTGAATCGTGCTGTGGGCGATGCCGAGTTCGGCCAGCTTCTGTTTGGCCTCGTGCAGCAAATCCATGTCGTCGATGCTGCCGGGCCGGCGCTTGAGATGGGCTGTCATGGCGCTCTGGGAGGTGCTCATGGCCCAGACGTGCAGATGGTGCACATCCAGCACCCCCTGCAGGTTGCGCAACATGCCATCCACCTGCGCCAGATCGATGCCGTCAGGCACGGCATCAAGGGCAATCACCAGGGCTTGGCGCAGCAATTGCCAGCCACTCCAGGCCACCGCCAAGCCCACGCCGATCGCGGTGGCGGCATCGAGCCAATTCCAGCCGGTGAGGTGCACCAGCACGGCGCTGACCAGCACCGCGGCGGACACGGCCGCATCGGTGAGCAGATGCACCACGGCGGCGCGGCGATTGAGATCGTGGCTGTGGTCGCTGCCGAACAGGCGGGCCGAACCCAGATTGACGGCGATGCCCACCGCCGCCGCCGCCGCCACCGGAATGCCCATCACGGTCACGGGTTCCAGCAGCCGTTGCAGACCCTCAACGATCACCACGGCCGAAGCCATCAGGATCAGCACCGCATTGATCAGCGAAGCCAGCTGGGTGCTGCGGCCATAGCCGTAGGTGAAGCGCGGCGTCGGCGGCCGGGCGCTGAGCCGTTCAGCCCCCCAACCGAACAGCAGACCGGCGACATCGCCGAGATTGTGCACCGCATCGCCGATCAGGGCCAGCGAACCGAAGGCCAGGCCGATCGCCAGCTGCAGCCCCGAGAGGGCACTGTTGAGGATGATGCTCCAGCGGAAGGCCGCCGCCGAACCGGGCCGGTGCTGATGCTGGCGCTGATGGGGCTGGCGCTGGATCTGCACCGCCGGATGGGCGTGCTCGTGTCGGTTACCCATGGGCCGAGATCGGGTGAAGGGCCTGGTTCAAGGCCACCAGACCGAAGAGCAGGAACAGGCCGCCGCTGAGGCGATAGAGCAAGCGCTCGCTGATGCGGCCACCGATCCAGCGGCCGGCCCCGACCGCCAGCCAGGTGACCAGGGCGTGGCCGCTGAGGGTGCCGGCGAGCAGGGCGCCGAAACCGAAGCCTGGCGCCGTGGCCAGGAAGATGGTGGTGAACTGGGTGCGATCGCCCAGCTCGGCGATGAACACCAGGGCGAAGGCCTCCCAGATCACGGCCCAGGGCGTGGTGATCGCCTGGCGCTTCTCCGCCTCATTCACCGCCTCCTGGGCATCCTGGGCCTCGTCGTCGGCGGCGCCGCTGCCCATGGCCTGGGCATCGATCAACAACTTGACGCCGAAGGCCAGGAACAGCACCGCCGCCAGCCAGGGCACCACGGCGACAGGCAGCAGTTCCCGCAGGCCGTAACCCAGGGCCAGGGAGATCAGGGTGACGGCCGCCAGGGCGGCGAAGGCGCCGATGAACACCCAGCGGGCCCGGTGGCGAGCCGCCAGGATCAGCGCCATGAAGAAGGTCTTGTCGCCCAGCTCCGCCAGGGTGATGGCGGTGAAGCTGGAGCCAAAGGCCGCCAGAGAGGATTGGGCCACGGCTGCACGCTCAACCGCCCCAGCTTGCCGCTTCGCGCCGCCGCGCCGCCGCGCCGACAAGTCGACGATCGGGCAGTACAGGCGAACTAGTGTGAGCTGCCTTGCTGTCGTGTCTTGTCGTGGTTGCCTCTCCCGCTGACGGATGTTCCGGAGCCGCAGGGGCTCGATCTGGCCCGGCTGCTGATCCGTGACCCGGACCGGACCGTGTTGCTGCGGGTGGCTGGCGATTCGATGCAGGGCGCCGGCATCCAGCACGGCGATCTGCTGGTGGTGGAGCGCGCCCGCCAGGCCAGGGCCGGATCGATCGTGGTGGCCCGTTTCGGCGGCCAATTCACGCTCAAGCGCCTCTGCGTGGGCCCGGACCGCCGCTGGCTGGAGGCCGCCCATCCCGACTATCCGCCGATCCCCCTGGAACCACCGTCAGCCAGCGGCGAAGCCGATGGCGAAGCCGATGGCGAACACGGCGAGGACGTGCAGCTCTGGGGCGTCGCCGTGCATGTGATCCACCCGCTCTGAGAGCCCATGCCCCGCGCCACCGTGCTGATCGACGGCAACAACTTCTACGCCTCCTGCGAGGCGGTGCTCGATCCAGCCGTGATCGGCCGGCCGCTGGTGGTGCTCTCCAACAACGATGGCTGCATCGTCTCGCGCAGTGCTGAGGCGCGGGCCCTGGGCATCCCCATGGGCAGCCCCTACTTCAAGCTGCGCCAGCAGCTGCAACGCCATGGCGTGATCGTGCGCAGCTCCAATTACGGCCTCTACGCCGACATGAGCCAGCGGCTGATGGCCACCCTGGAGGCCTGGGTGGAGGAGCTGGAGATCTATTCGATCGATGAGGCCTTCGGCCTGCTGCACCGCCCGGGTGGCCGCGATGGCCAGCCGGGCGATCTGCGGACCTGGGGGCAGCAGCTGCGCGAGCGGGTGCGCCGGGATCTGGGTCTGCCGGTGGCCGTGGGCATCGCCCCCACCAAGGTGCTGGCCAAGCTGGCCAATCGCATCGCCAAGCGCGATCCGCTCCAGGGCGGTGTGTTCGACCTCGGCGCCGTCGATGACCCGAGCCCCTGGCTCGAAGCGATCGCCGTGGAGGATGTCTGGGGCATCGGCCGCAAGCTCTCGCGCTGGTGCCGGCTGCGTGGCATCGCCAATGCCCGCGCCCTGCGCGACATGCCGCCGGAAGAACTGCGCCGCCGCTGCGGCGTGGTGGGGCTGCGGCTGCAGCAGGAGCTGAGAGGCCACGCCTGCCTGCCCTTGCAGAGCCTGCCGCCGGCGAAGCAGGAAACCTGCGTCAGCCGCAGCTTCAGCCAACCGGTGACCAGCCGCCAGGAGTTGCGCCAGGCTGTGGCCACCTACCTGAGCCGGGCGGCCGAGAAACTGCGGCGCCAGCAGCAGCGGGCCGGCGCGATCACCGTGTTCGTGCGCAGCAGCCCCTTTGATGGCAGCAGTTTTTACAGCAATGCCGCCACCGTGGCGCTGGCGCTGCCCAGCCATGACACCGGCGTGCTGCTGGCCGCCGCCCTGCCCCTGGCGGACAGCCTGTTCCGCCCTTACAAACCGCTGCAGAAGGCGGGGGTGCTGCTGCAGCTGCTGCAACCGGAGAGCCTCTTGCAACATCACCTGCTGGTGCCGCTCGAACCCCAGCAACAACAGCGCCGCGAAGCGCTGCTGCAGGCCGTCGATGCCCTGAACCGCCGCTATGGCAGCGGCACCGTGCAATGGGCCGCCTGCGGCCTGCAACCCGTCTGGGCGATGCGCCGCTCCAGGCTGTCGCGGGCGGCCACCACGCGCATCGGCGATGTACCGCTGGTCTGGGCCTAGCTCTGGCCTTGGCCACCTCTGGTGTCAGGCCCGAGATCAGCACCGGAGTCATCACTGTCCTGGAGGGATTCCACCCAGGCCGCATCGACCGGCTCGCCGGAGCGACGCCCCAGGGCGAGTTCGCCCAGACGAAAACGCAGCAGGTCCGGGAGATGAAGGACGTGGAGCAGCAGGAGCCGGGCAGCAGCCAAGGGCAATCACAGGATCGTCTACCACGAAAAGCGACGCAGACATTGCGTATCCGTCACCAATCTGCAGCATGGTGCATAAAGATGCTGGGATAGGTTTTTTCTTGATGACTTCACTGAATCCTTTGAAGAGCCTCTGCAAGACTCTGGCTCTCCTCGGGTTCACCAGCCTGGCCGCCCATCGCCAGTGTGGCGATGGGCGTGGCGCAGCCGGCGCAGGCGGCAACGCTCAACTGCA
>CALPMR020000240.1 GCA_943324725.2 Bordetella parapertussis
AGGGTGTTACCGAGATCGCGCAGCTTGATCAGGGTGGCCAGCAACCGGTCGTTGTCGCGCTGATGCAGGCCGATGCTGGGTTCATCGAGCACATAGAGCACGCCGGTGAGGCCGGCGCCGATCTGGGTGGCGAGGCGGATGCGCTGGGCCTCACCACCACTGAGGGTCATGGCGGGTCGATCCAGGCTGAGGTAATCGAGCCCCACATCGAGCAGGAACTTCAACCGCATGCGGATCTCCCGCAGCACCAGATCACCGATCTGGATCTGGCGGGGATTGAGCAGGGGACCGGCCTGTTCGCTGGCGCCCACCCCCATCAGGGCCTCGATGCGGCGCAGGCCTTCGCCGACGCTGACCGCCGTGAGCTCATGGATGGCATAGGGGCCCACCTTCACGGCCAGGGCTTCGGGCCGCAGCCGCAGGCCCCGGCAACTGGCGCAGGGCACCAGTTCCAGGAACTTCTCCAGCTTCTGGCGGATCGACTCACCATTGGCATCCCCCAGCTGGCGCTCCAGAATCGGCAGGATGCCCTCAAACGGCCGCACGTAGGTCTGGCCCTTGCTGTAGCGGCTGTCGGCCTGGATCGGAATCGGTTCCTGGCTGCCATGCAGCAGCACCTGGCGCTGAGCTTCGCTGAGCTTGTTCCAGGGGGTCTTGAGCTCGAAGCCGAAGGCCTCGCCGACGGAATAGAGCAGGGAGAAATAATAGGAATTGTCCTTATCGCTCCAGGGGGCGATCGCCGCATAGACCGGCAGGCTGGGATCGGGGATCACCCGTTCGGTGGTGAACTTGCGCAGGAAGCCGATGCCATGGCAATCGGCGCAGGCGCCATAGGGGCTGTTGAAGGAGAACAACCGCGGCGAGAGCTCCTCCATCACGGCGCCATGCACCGGGCAGGCGAAGTTCTCCGAATAGAGCCGCTCCCGCTCCACCCCCTCGGGCAGGGGTTCCTCCCCCTTGGGCACCACCTCCACCAGGGCCAGTCCCTCGCCGCGCTTGAGGGCCGTGCGCAGCGAATCGGTGAGCCGCTCCTCCACCCCCTCGCGGGCCACCAGACGATCGACCACCACCTCGATGTTGTGGGCGTGGTTCTTGTCGAGCTCGATGTTGTCGGCCAGCTCCCGCACCTCGCCATTGATGCGCACCCGGGCAAAACCCTCGGCCACCAGGCCGGAGAGCAGCTTGACGTGGGTACCCTTCTTGCCCCGCACCACCGGTGAGAGCAACTGATAGCGGGTGCCCTCCGGCAGGGTGACGATGTGGTCCACCATCTCATCGATGGTCTGGGGCCGGATCGAGCGCTCGCACTGGGGGCAGTGGGGTTCACCGGCCCGGCCGAACAGCAGGCGCAGGTAGTCCTGGATCTCCGTCACCGTGCCGACGGTGGAGCGGGGATTGTGGCTGGTGGATTTCTGATCGATCGAGATCGCCGGCGAGAGCCCCTCGATCGCATCGACATCGGGCTTGTCCACCTGGCCCAGGAACTGGCGGGCGTAGGCCGACAGGCTCTCGACGTAGCGGCGCTGCCCCTCGGCGAAGATCGTGTCGAAGGCCAGGGAGCTCTTGCCGCTGCCGCTGACGCCGGTGAACACCACCAGCCGGTTGCGCGGGATGGTGAGATCGACGTTCTTGAGATTGTGCTGCCGGGCGCCCCGCACCCGGATCACATCCTCCAGGGAGCCGCCACTGAGGCTGCGACTGCCCTCGAGGGCAGCGGCCTTGTCATGGAGCGTGAGGGCCGGAGGCTCGCTCTTGCCACTGCTGCTGGTGCCACTACTGCTGGCCGGCCGCTTGGCGGCTGTGGTCTTGGGCCCGGAACCGGCGCTCGCGCGGGGCATCCAGCATCTTCATGAACATTCGATCTTACGGGGGACAGGTAGTCGCCAGTGGACAAGCCTGCCAAGGCCGGAACCAGCGACTGATCGCCGGCAGCACCACCAGCCAGCGCCGCCTGTGACGCCTTGACCCCAACGGCAGCGACACCAGCCAGCACGAGCGGCTGACCGGCCCTGGACGTCGGGGTGGTGAGCCCTGGCTGGACGGGGCAGCCAACCGCTGCAATCCCTGGCCTGAACAGGCAAGCTTCTGATCCTGGCGGGCCTGGAGCCAGCCGCGGCAGCGCAAGCGACAACGACCAAGCCGGCAGCGCCAACCGATCCTTGCTGATCAAAGCGTTCGCCAGCAGCAGCTTGCGCCAGGAGGGCGTGACTCACTTCGCCGCAACCGCCTGGGGCTGATCGCGTCGAAGGCGGCGGCGTTGTGGATCGCCACGCCGTCACCGCCGAGACGGGCAGCGTTGGCCTACAGCACCTTCCTGGACGGCTTTGATCGGCGGCGGCAGCCAGCGTCAGCTACGGCAACAGCATCGTCCTGGCACTCAACGACGCGATCACCTGCTTAACTCAGCGTATTAATGGCACGAGCAACGATAATAATAAACACTAAAATCATAAATAATGTATGAATAATTTGAAGTGTCTTGAGGCGTTTGCCGATCAACATGTGCCCCTCAGGCGAGCCAAAGCAATTGCTGGAAAGAATTGTGAAATAAAGATAATCTATAGGCCCTGGCACCCAATTATCACTCTTCATAACTCGATCTTCAATTTGCTCTTCCGGGAACAGGATCCCCTGAGGAATATAAATTAAACCACGTTGCTTGATTAAATTATTTTTCAACGGATAATCACAATACCAGTACCAAAAAACAAAAACAAGATTGATAGCGAGATAGAGGGCCAGGGACTCAGCGAGCAGCTCATAGGAATCTATATGTAACCGATAAATCGTAATATTAACAGAAATGATATTGGTGACCAACTGCAACGAGGCCACCACCCCGAGCATGCGCAACAATCGCCTGCGAACCGGCCGCTGCTGCCGCAGACTCGGCAGCCAGCGAAAGAGCATGAGATACAAAAACACCAACAAAAGAGCCGCATAAAATATCTGCAGAAAATCCCTAATAACGTTCAGTGAAATATCGTACTTATATCGTTGTGATAAATAATAATAGACAATCTGAAGCCTCAGCAACAAATCGATCAGCACTGAGCCTGCCAGGGCAAGCAAGTAGGGGCGGCCAATTGATAACGCCACTGTTTCATCGGTTGCCTGAGACACCGATCTAAGCCACTCGCTTGTCCAGCAGGCTGGCGGCATAGCTGTGAACCTCGCCGGAATCGCCGCCCGCCAGTTCCACCAATTCCGCCTGGCGCTCGCCAGTGTCCCGCAGCTGGGACACCCGAGTCTGGGTGATGCCCGCTTCCACCGCCTTGCTGACCCGGAAATGATGATCAGCCGCAGCCGCCACCAACGGCTGGTGGGTGACACAAAAGACCTGGCGCTGCTGGGCCAGACGCTGCAACAGCTCGGCCATGGCGCCACTGATCCGGCCGCTGACGCCACTGTCGATCTCATCGAACAACAGCGTCACGTGAGGATCAGCCGCGGCCAGACAGGTTTTCAGGGCCAGCAGAAAACGACTCATCTCGCCACCGGAAGCCACCTCGGCCAGGGGAGCCAGGGGCTGGCCGGGATTGGCACTGAAGCGGAACTGCACCACGTCAGCCCCCTCCTCCCCCGGATCCGCCGCTTCGATCGCCACGGCGAAGCGCACATTGGCCAGTCCCATCGGCCGCAACGCCGCCATCAGCCGGGTTTCCAGCGCCGTGGCGGCGGCCCGGCGGGCCTGACTGAGGACCTTGGCCCGCCGATCCCGCAGCTCGACGGCGATCTGCTCACGCTGCTGCAGAGCCGCCACCGAAGCCTCGGCGGATCCGGGGACCAGACTCTGGCGCAACTGATCCCGCTGGCCGATCAACGCCGCCAGATCCTGGCCGTGGCGCCGCTCCAGCACCCTCAGCTGGGCCAGGCGCTCCTGCAGCTCCGCCAGCCGCTCGGGGTCACTCTCCAGGCAGGTGCCGTAGCGATCCAGCTCCCGGGCCAGATCCTGCAGAGCCACCAGGCTATCGGTGCACCGCTCCCTCAGCGCCGCCACGCTGGCATCGAGATTCTCCATCTGCTGCAGTTCCTGCTCGCAGGCGGCCAGGTGATCGAGGGCTGAAGGGGCCGCCTCCGCTCCCTCCACCAGCCGACCCAACAGGGTCGTCACCCCCTCTTGCAGGCGCACCCCATGGGCGAGGCGATCCTGCTCGATCTGCAACTGCTGCGCCTCCAGAGGATCGTCCAGACCAGCCGCCTCCAGATCCTCAAGCAGTTGCTCCTGCTGCTGACGCTCTCGCTGCAGCCGATCGCGATCGGCCAGGGCCGCCGCCAGCTCCGCCGCCACGGAGCGCCACTGCCGGTACGCCGTGCGAACCGCCTCCAGCAAGGGCAACTGCTCCTCGCCGGCGAAGCGATCGAGCCAGCGCC
>CALPMR020000241.1 GCA_943324725.2 Bordetella parapertussis
CACGACAAGGGCTATGTGCGCTTCTTCACCTATCTGGCCCTGTTCAGCAGCTCGATGCTGGGGCTGATCATCAGCCCGAACCTGCTCGAGATCTACGTGTTCTGGGAGCTGGTGGGCATGTGCTCCTACCTGCTGGTCGGCTTCTGGTACGACCGCGACGGCGCCGCCAATGCCGCCCAGAAGGCCTTTGTGGTCAACCGCGTCGGCGACTTCGGCCTGCTGCTCGGCATCCTCGGCCTGTTCTGGGCCACCGGCAGCTTCGGCTTCGAGGAGATCGGCAGCCGCCTCAGTGAAGCGGTGGCCGGCGGCAGCCTCGGCAACGGCGTGGCGGTGCTGCTCTGCCTGCTGGTGTTCATGGGGCCGATGGCCAAATCCGCCCAGTTCCCCCTGCATGTCTGGCTGCCCGATGCCATGGAGGGCCCGACCCCGATCTCGGCCCTGATCCACGCCGCCACGATGGTGGCCGCCGGGGTGTTCCTGGTGGCGCGGCTGCAGCCGGTGTACGCACCCTTCCCGGCGGTGCAGGCCACGATCGCCGTGATCGGCACGATCACCCTGTTTCTGGGCGCCTCGATCGCCCTCACCCAGATGGATCTCAAGAAGGGGCTGGCCTACAGCACCGTCTCCCAGCTGGGTTACATGATGCTGGCGATGGGCTGCGGCGCCCCGGTGGCGGGCATGTTCCACCTGGTCACCCACGCCTTCTTCAAGGCGATGCTGTTCCTCTGCTCCGGCTCGGTGATCCACGCCATGGAAGAGGTGGTGGGCCATGAGCCGGTGCTCGCCCAGGACATGCGCCTGATGGGCGGCCTGCGCAAGTTCATGCCGATCACCAGCACCACCTTCCTGATCGGCTGTGTGGCGATTGCCGGCATCCCGCCCCTGGCCGGCTTCTGGAGCAAGGACGAGATCCTCGGCCAGGCCTTCGGCAGCTTCCCGATTCTGTGGGCGGCCGGCTTCATCACCGCCGGCATGACCGCCTTCTACATGTTCCGGCTCTACTTCCTCACCTTCGAGGGCAGCTTCCGCGGCAAGGACAAGGCGATCACCGCCCAGTTGCTGACGGCAGCGGGCAAGAGCGGCGGCGAGCAGCATGGCGACGACCACGGCCATGCCCACGCCGACCATCCCCATGAATCCGGCTGGCAGATGGCCATGCCCCTGGCGGTGCTGGCGGTGCCTTCGGTGCTGATCGGCCTGCTCGGCACCCCGTGGCACAGCCGCTTCGCCGCCCTGCTCAATCCCGAGGAAGCGGCCGAGATGGCCGAGCACTTCTCCTGGGGCGAGTTCCTGCCCCTGGCCGGCGCCTCGGTGGCGATCTCGGTGGCGGGCATCAGCCTGGCGGTGCTGGCCTATCTGCTGCACAAGATCGACCTTGGCACCGCCGTGGCGGGACGATTCCCGGCCCTGAACCGCTTCCTGGCCAACAAGTGGTACCTGGACGACATCAACGACAAGATCTTCGTCAAGGGCAGCCGCCGGATCGCCCGCCAGGTGCTGGAGGTGGATTCCAAGGTGGTGGACGGGGTGGTGAACCTCACCGGCCTGCTGACCCTGGGCAGCGGCGAGGGGCTCAAGTACTTCGAGACCGGCCGGGTGCAGTTCTATGCCCTGATCGTCTTCGGCGGCGTGATCGCCATGGTGCTGCTGTTCAGCGCCTTCGGCTAAAGGCTGGGAGCATCGAATCAACAGCCCTTGCTGTGCCAATCAATCGACGCCAGCCAGCACGCCAGGACGAGGCCCTGCCAGCTCAGGTCCATGGGGACCTGCTTTGCATAGCCATCTGCCTGATGAACAAGGCTCAAACCAGCGCATGGACCAGGAGCTGAGCGACGCCAGCCTTGAGTGTTAAGGCCACATCCAGGCTTTCCACGCCCAACGGGCAGCACTAACAGGCCCTTGAGAGGCCAGCGACAGACAGACACGGATTAGCCGCATATTTGCATTAGAAGCGCGAGTCGACAGGACAGCGAGTCGACCCATTCAGCAACAACCTGCAGACGCGAAAAACACTGAAACCGCTCCCGTAGGAGACACCCTGCACGCGCCATGGAGCACCTCCAAGGCCCAAGCAAGTTTTACACAGATTAGCCGCACATTTGCATTAGGGCAGCGAGTCGGCGCCCGTTCGGCAACAGCTGAGAGACCCGGCAAATACTGAAGTTGCCCCCCGCAGGAGACACTCTGCACGCGCCATGGAGCCCCTGTAAGACACAAGCAAGGTTTATTGAGAGGTGTAAGTCGAACAAAGTCAAACGATCGCGAAATCCCTAAAGAGTAAAGACATAGGTAACGATGTCGCCCCCCATGACTTTCTCACTCAGCATCTCCGACCTCCGCTTCCTGCTCTCCCGCGTCCGCTGGGACTGGCTGCCTGAAGAGCAGGGCGGCGTAGCGCCCTTAGGACCCACTGGGATCCGCAGGAACCAGGGTTTCGCCAACCACAGCCGGGACCCCCTCGCCCTCAACTTCTGGTTCGGCGCCGGCGACACCCTCTTCCCTCGCCTCACCTTCAACAGGCTGACGGCCGCGGGTGGCAAGTCGATGGACATCATCTCGCGTCCGTTCAGCACAGCTGTCCGCGCGCCAAGCACGGTGGTGACGCTGGGCTACACCACCACCGTCGGCGGCCAGCTGAAGGATGGGTACAACCCTCGCAACATCAGCAACCTGATCGCTGACAGCAGCAATCCCATCGGCTTCTCGAGCCTCAATCCCGCCGATCCCAACTACACGCAAAAACAGCTGCTGAAGCTGCAGGACAACCCCACCGGTCGCCTCTCGCCCACCTCAGGGGCCGTCAACCCCCTCGTCTACAGCAACTTCATGGCCCAGCTGGGCCAGTTCTTCGACCACGGCCTCGATTTCGTCGACAAGGGCGGTGAAGGCGTCATCGACGTCAAACTGCTGGCCAGCGACGGCCTGTATGGGGACACGGCCGGAAAAGCCAAGGACATCTTCGCGTCCCGCAGCAAAACGGTGACCGTGAAATGGGGTGAAGGCTCGACCGATGCCCTGCTCACCCTGATGGGTGTGGACCTGGCCAGTCAGGGCACACCCACCTGGGATCAGGTCGCCACCATCACCACCCCCACAGCAGCTGGCTATCTCGGCAGGCTGGTGCTCAACGACATCATCATCGATATCGATGCTCCGAATGTCCAGGCTCTCGTCGCCGAGCTCAATGACCTGAGCCCCACCACCGGAGTCACGACCACCGTCACACCGTTTCCAGCCATCGCCGGTGTCGCTCCCGGCTCCTTTCAACTTGTTTTCACACCCGCCAGGGCAGAGAGCTTCAACCAGGCCTCTCCTTTCGTCGACAACAGTCAGAACATCGGTTCCGATGACAGCCGCACCGTCTTCCTGCGGGAGTACCTCGATGTCGCCACCTGGAAAGCCCAGCCCGGCAACGCGGCGCTGACGCCGACCTGGAACGATCTGATCACTGGCCGACTGCTCAATTCCGGCGCCACCGTCAATGGCGAGGCCAAATCAGGGGTCGCCACCTGGGCCCAGCTCAAGGCCAATGCCTTGAAACTGGGCATCACCCTGCACGACGCCGACCAAGCCCTCATCCCGCTGGTGGCCCTGGATAACAACGGCGCGCCAATTCTTGGTGCCGACGGCCTGCCCCAGCTGATCGCACTCAACAAGCTGAGCGGCGACACCGTCTTTGTCAAAGACACCGACCTGGCCCGCGATCCCGCAACCCTGGCGGATCCAACCGCCTACGTGCTGGCGACCACGCGCCATGCCTGGTTGAACGACAAACGATTTGACTGGAACGCATCTGGTTGGCAAACGGCCTCACCGACAACATCGGTTCGCGACCTCGTTGATCCCACCGTCCTCAATGCCCACTTCATTGCCGGCGATGGCCGGATCAATGAAAACATCGGCCTCACCCAGATTCACGAGATCTTCCTCAACGAGCACAACCGCATTCTCAGCGAGCTGAAGCTGAAGTATGGCTTCACGGGCGAGCAGCCCCAGGGCGGCTGGACCTGGACAGATCCGCTCACCAATGTGAGCACCAAGATCACGGGTGAAGAGCTCTTCCAGCAGTCCAAGCTGGTGGTCGAGATGATTTACCAGCACATGATTTTTGCTGAGTTCAACCGTAAACTCAGCCCCAACATCGCCGGTTTCGCCGGTGTCAATCCCCTGATTGATGCCCGCATCTCCTCGGAGTTTGCCAACTGCGTCTACCGGCTCGGCCATTCCATGCTCCCCGATGCGCTGGGCATGCGGCAGCTCACCGATGCCTCGCACCTGAGCACCACCTCCGGCTCAGGGCTGGTCACCGTGAACCTGGTGAACCATGGCCTCCAGACCGGCAAAACGGTCACGATCAAAGGGGTCGACCA
>CALPMR020000242.1 GCA_943324725.2 Bordetella parapertussis
CATGAGGCAGAGGAAGCCCTGGCGATCACCGCTGCCAACTTCAGCGGGCTGATCCCCTGGCTCACTGCCATCGTCACGCCGGAGCGCATCCAGAAGCCCGGTTGCCTCTGGGTGTTCTCCTCCGTCGCCGCCGACCGTGGCCGACCGTCGAATTACCACTACGGCGCGGCCAAAGCCGGCCTGACCCGCTTCTGTGAGGGCCTGCTGCTGCGCTGCCACGGCACCCCCTTCGCCGTGCGCATTCTCAAGGCGGGCTTCATGGCCACCCCCATGACGACGGGCAAAGCCCCTCCTTTGCTTTGCGCCAAGCCCGAAACCATCGCCCGCGACCTACTGCGGCGTCCCCATCGCCGTGGCATCGAATACATCCCCTGGTGGTGGGCACCCTTGATGCTGTTGATCCGCCTGCTCCCTCCCGCCCTGGCCGCCAAGTTGTGACCTCCACCCTGTCCTGCCAGTCCCAGACACTCACCGGCTGGGGCCGCACCGCACCCTCCCTGGCCCAGGTTTGCCTACCCAGCTCCCTGCAGCAGATCCAGTCACTGATTCAGGCCGCCGGCCCCGCCAGCCTGATCCCCCGCGGCCTGGGCCGGGCCTATGGCAATCCGGCCCAATGTGCCGGCGGCATCGTGTTGGATCTGGCGGCCTTTGACCGGATCGAGCTCGACCCCAGCAGTGGCACGGTGACGGCTGGAGCCGGCGTGAGCCTGGATGCACTGTTGCGTGCTCTGGTACCCGCTGGATTTTTTCTGCCTGTGACACCAGGCACCCGTAACGTGACTGTGGGCGGCGCCTTCGCGGCCGATGTGCACGGCAAGAACCACCACGGTGAGGGCAGCTTTGCCAGTCACGTGCTTCGCCTGCAGTTGGTGGACGGTCAGGGCCAGGTGCGCGAGCTCAGCCCCAACGACCCAACCAGTGCCGCCGCTTTCTGGGCCACCGCCGGCGGCATGGGCCTCACCGGCGTGATCACGGAGGTCAGCTTTCGATTGATCCCGATCGAAACCTCGCTGATCAGTGTCGACACCGATCGCTACGGCGATCTCGACGCCCTGATGGCCGCCATGGTGGAAGCTGATGCCCGCTATCGCTACAGCGTCGCCTGGGTGGACAGCCTGCACCCGGCCGGCCGCGGTGTCCTGACCTGCGGCGACCACGCCAGCCTTGAGCAATTGCGCCAGCAGGCACCGGAGAGGGCTGCCGATCCACTCGCCTATGACCCGAAAGCCCTGGCGTCAGCACCTCCCTTTCTGCCCGGTGGCCTGCTCAACACCTGGACGGTGCGTGCCTTCAACGAAACCTGGTTCCGCAAGGCCCCCAGGCACCGGGTCGGCGAACTGCAGGCGATCGGCCCCTACTTCCATCCGCTGGACGGCGTGGATGACTGGAACCGCATCTACGGCCCCGCCGGCTTCCTGCAATACCAGTTCGCCATACCCGACAGCTCCTCCCAGCTGGTGGGCGAAACCCTGGCGGCCCTGCGCAAGATCGGAGCCCCCAGCTTCTTGACGGTGCTCAAGCGGTTCGGCCCCAGCAACCCTGGCCCGCTGTCCTTTCCAATGCCCGGCTGGACCCTGGCCGCCGATGTGTCGGCCGCCGTGCCCGGATTGTTCGAGCTGCTGGACCAGCTGGATCAGGCCGTGGCGGCAGCGGGCGGACGTCTGTATCTGGCCAAGGACTCCCGCCAATCGGCCGCCATGCTGGAACGCAGCTATCCACACCTGGCTGAATGGCGCCAGCAGCGGGCCCAGCTGGATCCCCGTGGGGTGTTCAGCTCGGATCTGGCCCGCCGGATACAACTCTGATTCCCGCCTCTGCGATGAAACTCTTCCTTCCCGGCGGTGCCGGTCTCGTCGGCCTCAACCTGATCGCCACCTTGCAGCAACACCATCCCGACTGGCAGCTGATCGTGGTGGACAAGAAAGCTGAAGCTCTTGAGGCTGGTCGGAAGTTGTTTCCGGCTGTCCAGTTCGTCTGTGAAGACCTCACCGACACCGCAGGCAACAACTGGCCCCGATTGCTGGAAGGTTGTGATGCCTGCGTGATGCTGCAGGCCGAGATCGGCAACACCGACCCCAGCCAGTTTGAGCGCAACAACATCACCACCACCGACGTTGTGCTGAAGGAATTACGGCGCTGTCACATTCCCCAGCTGGTGCACATCAGCAGTTCGGTGGTGAACTCCGTGGCCACGGACCTCTACACCTCCACCAAACGGCGCCAGGAGCAGCTCGTGCTGCGCGAATGGCCCAACGCTGTGGTGCTGAGGCCCACCCTGATGTTCGGTTGGTTTGACCGCAAACATCTGGGTTGGCTGGCGCGTTTCATGAAAAAATTGCCAGTGTTTCCTATCCCTGGTTCGGGCCGCTTCATTCGCCAGCCCCTCTACGTCGGCGATTTCTGCCGGGTGATCCAGAGCTGCCTGGAAAACCCTGCCCTCACAGGCTGCTACGACATCACCGGTACTGAGAGGGTGAGTTACATCAGCCTGATGCGCCAACTCCGTGATGCGGTCGGCGCCAGACCCTGGATCCTCCACCTGCCAATTCCCCTGTTTGGCTTTCTGTTGCAGCTCTGGGCCTTGATCAGCCGCCAGCCCGCCTTCACCAACGATCAGCTCAAGGCGCTGACTGCGGGCGATGAGTTTGATGTGATCGACTGGCCAGGAATCTTTGGCGTCCAGCCCACACCCCTGGCCGATGCCCTGCGGATCACCTATCGCGATCCCCAGTTCTCCTCCGTGGTGATGCCCTTCTGATGCCCGAATCGTCGCTTCGCTCCGTAGCTGTGATCGGTGGCGGCCCCATGGGCCTGGCCATCGCTTACCAGCTGGCTCTGGAAGGTTGCCGTCCGGTGCTGCTGGAGGCCGACGATCGACTGGGGGGGATGGCCGCCAGCTTCGATTTCAACGGTGTGGCTATAGAGCGCTATTACCACTTCCATTGCCTCAGCGATACGGCCTTCTTCCAGCTGCTGGAGGAGCTCAAGCTCCAATCCCTGCTGCGCTGGAAACAAACGGCCATGGGCTTTTTCCTCGACGGGCGCCTCTATCCGTGGGGATCGGCTGGGTCCGTGCTGAAGCTACGACGCCTGCCCCTGCTTTCGCGTGTTCGTTATCTTCTCCATGCCGCTCGCTGCCTCAGCCTGCGCGACTGGCACCATCTCGATGCCATCCCCGCCACCGAATGGCTGCACACCTGGCTGGGTCGCCAGGGCTACGAGGTGCTCTGGGCCAAGTTGTTTGCCTACAAGTTTTATCAGTACACCGACACGCTCTCGGCCGCCTGGATCTGGAGCCGCATCCGCCGCATCGGTCGCTCCCGGCGCTGGCTGAAAGAAACTCTGGGCTATCTGGACGGGGGCTCAGAAGGTTGGATCGAAGCCCTTGAAGCTCGCATTCGCGAACTCGGGGGTGAGATCCGACTCTCCAGTCCCGTTACAGCCATTGAGCGCAGTGATCGGGGCGCCTGCATCACCAGCCCTTGCGGTTCGGAACACTTTGATGCCGTGATCTCCACCGTGCCGTTGCCCCTGGTGGCCCCCATGCTGCGCGCTGGCGGACAGGATCCCGCCCTGATTGATGCCTACGAGGCTCAGCAATCGGTGGCCTGCGCCTGCGTGGTGCTGCAGACCAACCAGCCAATCACCGCCAATTTCTGGACCAATGTCAATGACAGCCGCTTTGCCATTCCCGGCATTATTGAGATGAGCAATCTCCAGCCGATTGCGCCGTACATCACCTATGTGCCCTTCTACATGCCGGCGGATCATCCGGATTACAGTCGCCCGAATGACGCCTTCGTCGCCGATTCTATCGCCTGCCTGAAGGCCATCAACCCCAATATCACTGATGCCAATATTGTGGCAAGTCACTGCAGTCGCTACCGCTATGCCCAACCCGTATGCGGTACTCACTTTCTGGATTCTCTACCTCCGCTGAATCCGATCGCTAAAGTCTGGATCGCTGACACCACGGCGTATTACCCCGAAGATCGAGGCATCTCTGAAAGCGTTGGCTTTGGCAGGGAACTGGCCGGCCGGGTGGCCGCAAGTCTGCGATGATCCAGCCAACCCAGTCCCAGCGACGTGAGTTCACCTTATTCCTGTTGACCGGTGGGGTGGCCGCCTTGATCAATGTGGTGAGTAGGGTCGGCTTCTCCACCGTGATGAGTTTCGAGCTGGCGGTGTTGCTTGCCTACGGCATCGGGATGTTGACTGCCTATTCATTGGCGCGCCGCTTTGTGTTTCTCAACAGCCGCACCAGCGTGCGCCGCTCGTTTGCGGCCTTTGCCTTGGTGAATCTGTTCGCCGTGTTGCAAACCTGGCTGGTGAGC
>CALPMR020000243.1 GCA_943324725.2 Bordetella parapertussis
AGGAAGGGCGGGTCCTACAGGTCCCTGGCCACCGGGTCCCTGTGAGCCCCAATCTCTTCCATGGCTTCCTATAAGGTCACCCTCGTCAATGAGAGCGAAGGCCTCAACAAGACGATCGAGGTTCCTGATGACCAGTACATCCTCGACGCCGCTGAGGAGCAGGGCATTGATCTGCCCTACTCCTGTCGCGCCGGTGCCTGCTCCACCTGCGCCGGCAAGCTGACCGCCGGTACCGTTGATCAGTCCGATCAGAGCTTCCTGGACGACGACCAGATCGAAGCTGGTTTCGTGCTCACCTGCGTGGCTTACCCCACCTCTGACGTGACCATCAAGACCCACGCCGAAGAAGAGCTCTATTGAGCCCCTGGCCAGCTTTCGTCCGTTTCATCGGGTGCGGGTCGGCTCCAGCCAGCCCCCTTCAAAGCCCGGATGCGGTGGCTGGCTGGCTGCCCACCACAAGGCCGGTGCCCTCCAGGCTCCTCCTTGCTTTCAACATCTCTTTCTGCCACCCTGCGGGGTGGCTTTTTCATGTCCGTCCAGGTGCATTCCGTGCTGGTGTCCGGCAGCGAGCACGTCAGTCCCGGCGGTCAGTACAGCTATCGCGTGCTTGGACCCTGCTGCCGTCTGTTTGATCGCGAGGAGTTGCCCTGGCCCTGCTGCCGGCTGGCCTGGCGCAGCAAGGAACCCAGCTGGCGCCGGGTGGGTCGCCGCTTCGTGGCCGATCTGGCCGCCCGCCGCTGCCCCTCCTATGCCGTCGAGCTGCTTCAGCCCGGAGCCCGGCCGACCCGCACGGTGATCACCCTGTTTCCGCAGCGCTTGGCACCGGCTCTGCAGGAGTGGTGGTACAGCAAGCAGCCCGCCTCGATGCAGCCCTGCAATCTGACGCCACCCACCTCGGCAACGCCCGAACAGCTCGCCTGAATGTCCAGGGAGCGTGGTTCGATGCATCAAAGCGAAGCGGGCCTCCACCGCTCCGACAAGCTGCAGCGTTGTGAAGCAGGTCACTGATCCTGCCGCCGCTGGCTGAACAGGGGACGTTCAAGCCGTTCTGGTTCCGGTGCCGGAGCCGCCGAGGCGAAGCGCTGCCTGGATGGCGTCTCGCTCGGATGGTCAGGCATCCCTGGGGGCGTGGCGGGCCGGCAAGGCTGGGTGGGCTCAGATTCCTGCTGCGATCCAAGCCCTGAGAATCGCCTCGCTTTTGCCGCTGTCTGGGTTTTGCCGGGGTGCTCCGCTGCTGAGCGTTAGGTGGTTTGGAGGCTCGGGTCAGCCACCTCCTGATGACCCAGGACGCACCGCGGTGCCCCAATGGGCGGGCGGTGTTGATTCAATCCAGCCCGATCCGGGTCCGGGCACACGCATGCGCACAACCCCAGGGAGTCATCCGGGTCATCAACAGAAACCTGGAATGACGCTGCCATCCCACTGGGGCTTGTGCTCCCGCCTGGTTGCCTGTCGGATTGGCTGGGTGACCTCGGGGATTCGGGGGCAAAAAAAACGGCCCCCTGGGAGGGCCGGTGCGGGATTGGATTCAGAGGGCCGGGGATCGGTTCTGATCGCCTCAGCCCAGGGCTCTGGTGCGGCAACCGGATCGCCCCATGGTCCAGAGGATCAGAAATAGATCTTGCCGCCGCCCCACTGCAGGCCCTGCACCTTGGGCGCCACCAGGATGTAGCTGGCGATCAGGCGCAGGTCGTCGTCGTCGAGGTTGCGCATCTGCACGAACACATCGCTGCTGCGCATGCTGGGGTGCACATCGGAGATGCTGTATTCGCCGTCATAGGAGGTGGGATCCTTGAGGTAGTCGACCAGCGAGTCGATCGAATCCCGCGGCGGGGTGGCCAGGGCCAGGGTTTCGGGGTCGAGGCCCACGTTCTGGTTGGTCTTGGTGATGCCGCCGGCGTGGCAGGTGCCGCAGCTGGTGTTGAACAGTTTGCGACCGGCTTTGACGTCCTTTTCGCTGAGGGTGACGAGGGTGCCATCGACGGTGGATGGCACGGTGAGCTGCTCGCTGCTCCACTGGGCGGCGTTGGCAGGGCCAGCGAAACAGACCAGCAACGCCAGGGGCAGAATCAGCAGAATCCGGGCTGCGGCTCGAAGGGCGGAGCGAAGGAAAGGGGCCATGGAAGAAGCCGGTGAAATGGCGGTGAGACCGCGACTGAGACCTTGTATCACGGCCAATGGGTCCCCCGCTGGGGAATCACAGGAACTGTTGCAGGCTCAGCCTTGCTCGGGCGGTTCCGCCGCGACCACATCGATGCTGAGGAAATCCCTGGCCACCTGGGTCTCGGGGAAGATCGCCCGCGCTTCGGCCACCAGGTCATCGGGAGTCATGGCATTGCCGGTGATGTAGCGCGGACTGAGATGGGTGAGCACCAGGCGCTTGACCCCGGCCTCCAGGGCCGTCTGGGCGGCCATCGTGCTGGTGGAGTGCTGCCGCGCGATCGCCAGTTCCGCCTCGGCGTGGCAGAAGGTGGATTCGTGGATCAGCAGGTCGGCGCCGCGGGCCAGCTCCACCGCCGCCTCACTGAACACGGTGTCCGTGCAGTAGACGACGCTGCAGCCTGGCCTGGCTGGACCGCAGAGGGCCTCGCCGCGGATCACGCGGCCGTCGTCCAGGCAAACCGTGCGGCCGGCCTTGAGCTCGGCGTAGATCGGCCCGGGTGGAATCTGCAGCTGCCTGGCCATGGCCACGTCGAAGCGCCCGGGGCGGGGTTTCTGATCCACCCGGTAGGCATAGGCGGGCACGCGGTGGTTCAGGGGCGTGCAGCGCACCGTCAGGTCGTCGTCATCGAGGACCAGGGCACCGCTGTGGGCCGCTTCCCGCACCCGGTGCGTGCGCAGGGGGTAGCCGATGCGGGTGGAGGAGGTGCGCAGCGCCCCATCGAGGTACTCGCGCAGCGGGTCGGGCCCGTAGAGATCCACTCCTTTGCTCACCCCCGCCAGGCCCAGGCTGGCCAGCAGCCCGGGCAGGCCGAAGACATGGTCGCCATGCATGTGGGTGACGAAGATCCGCCGCAGCTGGGAGACCCGCAGATCACTGCGCAGAAACTGGTGCTGGGTGCCCTCGCCGCAGTCGAACAGCCATAGCTCCGCCCGTTGTGGCAGCCGCAGGGCCACGGCCGAAACGTTGCGCGCACGGGTGGGTACGCCCGAGCTCGTGCCCAGAAAGGTGACCTGCACGGCCCGTTGCTTGTTGGGCCGCATGCTGCCACGTCGTGTCCGGGCGCCGCCGGTTCAGCCGCTGTCCGTGGGTGGCCTGTCGGCCCAGGCGCGGTCAGAATGAAACTCCCGTGCCGCCGCCGCCGGTTCTGAATGCCCTCCTTCGGCCTCCGGCGCCTTGGTGTCTCCCTGGCGTTTCGCTGCCTTCTGGCGGCAGCTCCTGGCCTGCTGGCGGCCAGTGTGGGACTGGCCTGGGCTGGGCCCCTGGTGTTGGCGGCTATCGATGCCACGCCCAGGTCCGGGGCTGCGGCTTCGCCGCTGGCGGCCGCTGAGGCACCGCCCCTGGTGCGGGTGCTGATTCGTCAGCAGAGCAGCCTGGCCCTGGCGGCGGCAGCCTCTCCGTTGCGCTTGACCGATGCCCAGGGGCAGCCCCTGGGCCAGATCGCCGCCGAGCAGCCCTTCCAGCTGCGGCAGCAGCAGGCCGCTCTCGTGGTCGTGATACCCGGCGTCGATGGCTCTGGCGAGACCCTGCTACCCGTGCCGGGCGATCTCTGGATCGTGCCCCTGCCGGCTCAGGGTCGCTCGCCTCTGCTGACGGTCGAGGGGCAGCTCTATCGCGGCCGGCTGCTGGTCAAGGCCGGCGTTGATGGCCGGCTGCTGGTGATCAACCAGCTGCCCTTGGCGCGCTATCTGCCCAGTGTGGTGGGCAGTGAAATGCCGGCGGCCTGGCCGCAGGCGGCCCTGCGGGCCCAGGCGGTCGCCGCCCGCACCTATGCCCTCAGCCAGCTCAAGCCGACGGCGCTGTTCGATCTCAAGGCCACGGTGGACAGCCAGGTGTACAGGGGAGTGGCCTCGGAAACGGACTCCACGCGCTCGGCGGTGGTCAGCACCCGCTCCCAGGTGTTGATGCAGGGCAATGTGCTGATCAATGCCGTGTTCCACAGCAGCAGCGGTGGCAGCACCGAGAACAGTGGCGAGGTCTGGAGCCGGCAGCTGCCGTATCTGGTGAGCGTGCCCGATTTTGATCAGGCTTCGCCGATGCGCCAGTGGCAGCAGCGGATCGAGCCCGACCAGCTGCGCCGAGTCTTCCGCGAGACCGCCGGAGTCAGCCGCATCGATGTGCTTGCGGTCAGTCGCACCGGGCGTGTCCGGCGGGCCCGGGTGATCGGACCGG
>CALPMR020000244.1 GCA_943324725.2 Bordetella parapertussis
GCCAGCCCCCGATGCAGGGCCGCCAGGATCGCTTCGCAGCTGTGGATCGCCTCCCGTCCCCCCTTGAGCAGGGCGCCGTTGCCGGAGCGGATCGCCAGCGAGGCGATCTGCATCACGGCATCGGGCCGGGCTTCGAAGATCACCCCCAGCACCCCGAGCGGCACGGTGATCCGCTCCAGCACCAGCCCCTGGTCGAGCTCGGTGTGGAGTTGGCGCCGGCCGAGGGGATCGGCCAGGGCCGCCACCTGGCGCACCCCGGCGATCGCCGCGGCCAGCTTGGTGGAATCGAGCCGCAGGCGAGCCACCAGCGCCGGCGCCAGCCCATCGGCCCCAGCCGCCTCGAGATCGCGCTGATTGGCGGCCAGGATCGCAGCTCCATCGGCCTCCAGGGCCGCCGCCATCGCCAGCACGGCCTCGCAGCGCCGACCATCGCTGAGCTGGCCCAGGGCCAGGGCGGAGCGGCGCACGGCCTGGGCCCGCTGCAGCAGCTCGGGCGAGGGATCGGGGATCTGGGTCATGGAGCCATCATCCCAAGCGGTCCAGCGCCAGGCGGGCGGCGCCGAGCCGGCCGGCCCCATTGCCGAGGGCACAGCGCCGGATTTCGAGCCCCTCGCGCGACACCGCCAGCACCCGCTGCTCCAGTTCGGCCCACACCGCCGGCAGGAAATGGTGGCTGGCACCGCTGAGGCCGCCACCGATCAGCACCAGCTGCGGCGTCAGCACATAGAGCAGGGAGCTCAGGCCGATACCGAGCAGCTGGCCATAGCGCTGCCACACCGCCAGGGCCTCGGCATCGCCAGCATCGGCGAGGCGACAGAGCTCGGCCGGCTCGATCGGGCTGAGCCGGGCCAGGCCGGCGATGCTGCAGTGCTGCTCCAGGGAGCCGCGGTTGCCGCTGCGGCAGGGGGGACCATCGGGATCGAGGCCGATCAGGCCCAGTTCGCCGGCGGCGCCGCCATGGCCGGTGAACAGGCTCCCCCCCAGCATCACGCCGCCGCCGACGCCGGTGCCGAGGGTCAGCAGAATCGTGTCGCCACAGGCGCAGGCCGCCCCTAGCCAGGCTTCGCCGAGCAGGGCGCAGTTGGCGTCATTGGCCAACGTGACCCGCCGCTGCAAGCGTGCTTCCAGCCAGTCAGCCAGGGGCACATCCACCCAGCCCGGCAGATTGATCGAAATCCGGGCCAGGCGCGCCGCCCGATCCGTGGGCCCAGGCAAGCCCACCCCGACCCGATCGGCCAGATGTTCGGGATCAAGTTGATCCACGGCCTCGACGATCGCCATGGTCACGGCCCCCGGCAGCGACGGCTGGGGGGTGGGCACCTCCAGCTCGGCCAGCAGCTGCCCCTGCTCGTTGAAGCGAGCCAGCTTGATGGCGGTGCCGCCGAGATCGATGCCGATCAGCTCAGCAGCGCCGCCGGCACTGCCATCGTCCCTGGCGCGATCGGGGTCGGGACTGGCGATGGCGCCGGTCAGGCCAGCTGACTCAGGGCCAGATTCGACCCCAGGCCCCTGGAGATCGTCGCAATCACGGAGCTCACGCATGACAGGGCAACGGCGGAAAGGGTCTCGGAAGCCGAGCCCCGAGCCTGACGCAACAGGATCCTGCCGTGGGCGAAGCGCCCCGGGACGCCGGGATGCCCATGGCTCGCGTCAGAAGCGGAAGAACACCTGCAGCAGGCTCTGCCAGGCCCCCTGGCTGTCGACGGACGTCTGGATGTTGAACGCCTCGGAGGCCTTGTAGGTCAGGGTCACCTGGGGTGCCACATCGGAGCGGTTGGGGGCCACCAGCAGCGAGGCATTGAAGCGATCGGTGATGTCGTAGCCCAGCTCGGAGGCCAGCACCAGCTGGGGGGGCACCTGGCCGGAGCGCAGCTGGCGGCGCAGGGCGATCGAGGGATTCACATAGGTGGGGTAAAGGGCCAGGCTGATGCGCTGCCCCAGGGCATCGCTGAATGAAGCCAGCAGGGGGGAGAGCAGGGATTGCCCCAGCACGGTGGCCAGGGCGGTGCCGGCCTGGGCACCGTTGAGCCCCGCCAGCGAGTTGCCACCGATCAGGGCCACCAGTCGCTCCTGAGGCAAGGGCGGGCTGCTGCGCAGGCGGATGTTGTCGGCGATCCGATCCGCCGGGCCGCTGACGCTCACGGTGACCAGGATCAGATTCAGCTGATTCAGGGACGAGAACCCCCCCTGGGTCTCCGCCTCCACCAGGGAGGAATAGCCCGAATTGCCGCCGCTCCCCTGGCTCACACCACTGGGGGCGATCACATTGAGACTGTCGGCGATGCGAGTGCGTAGGGCGATGTCCAGATAGGGCACCAGACCCAGCGAGGGAGTGAACACGGCCACGTTGGGCGCATCGGGATCGAGGCTGAAGGTGGTGGTGAACAGGTTGAGGCGTCCCCTGAGCAGCCGCACCACCCCGGAAGCCCGTAGCGAGGGATCGAGATGGCCGCTGATCCGCAGCGATCCACCGGTGCTGAAGTTGGCGATGTTCGGCAGCACCACCTGCAAGCCTGGCCCGAAGCGCAGCAGCAGGTTGTCGAAGCTGAGCCAGGGGAGATGGGGAACCGATTGCTGCAGGGCCTCGTTGGTGCTGGATTCGACCTCGGGGCCAAGCAGCACCAGGGGCTGACTGAAGTCCCACTTGCGCTGCAGCAGCTCATTCATGGTGGTGGGCTGCACCCGCAGCCCGGCACTTACAGGACCAGCGCTGGGCTGGCTGGTGCTGGAGGGCCCGGCGGCTGACGGGCTGCCTGCCGCAACAGCCACGTCCTCGGGGCGGCCCAGCTGGCCGGGTTGGGCATTGATCGTGCCGTGGCTGATCTGCAGATCGCCGCCGAGCCTGGGGGCCGCGAGGCTGCCGGCCAGGGTCAGCTGGCCCGCCGCCATCGCCGCAATCCGCGACTGGGCGAAGGGCACATCCTTGAGGCTGAGGGCCAGGGTCGGCTCGTTGCTCAGGGCATGGAGCAGGCCGAGGCGCCCTTCCCCGCGGATCTGACCGCGCGGACCGACCCGGGCCCGCAGGTCCTGCACCAGCAGCTGTTGGAAATCGAACAACACCGTGGCCTCCACCCCCTTGAGGGATTGGCCGACGAGCTCAAAGTCGCCATCGCGGAAGCGCAGGAAGCCGTTGGCGATCGGATCGGCCAGGCTGCCCCGCACCAGCAGCTGCAGGTCGACACTGCCCTTGCGCCAGGTCACCGACCGACCGGTCAGATCCGTCAGGAAGCGCAGGCCATCACCGCGGCTGGCCAGGCGCAGTTCGAGATTGTCGCTGTGGCGCTCCAGGGGGATGGTGCCCGCCAGATCGACGCTGCTGGAGGCCCCGGCCGCCCGCACGGCCAGGTCCACGGCCAGACCCTTCGCCTTCAGCTCCACATGGCCACGATCGAGCTGCAGAGCCTGGGGGCCGAGGCCAGCGCCGTCGAGGGACACATCCATGGCCAGCTCGGGATGGCCGGAACCGAGGCGATAGCGCCCCCGCAGGCCGAGATAGCCCCGCAGACTCTCGGGCACCGGTGTCAGCAGGGCCAGCAGCGAGAGCGAGACACCGGAGACATCGAAGCTGCCATCGCCGGCAAACAGGGATCCTTCCAGCCGCACCTGGAAAGGGTCGGTGGACAGGGGCAGATCACGATCCCGCAACTCCAGCCACAGATGGCCACTGGCCTTGAGTTCAGCCCGGGCCCGGCGCAGCTCGGGGCCGCGGATGGCCAGATCGGCATCCAGCCGCATCTGCAGCCGGGAGAGACGCTCCGCCCGGGTGGCCCGGCGGCGCTGCTGATCCCAGGACTCCAGTTGCTCCCGCACGTCCTGCAGCACCAGCAGCTGCTCCTGGATCGGGGCACCGAGGGTTTCGATCGCCGCCACCCCCAGATCCACCGCTCCCCGATGGCGGGGCAGAGGAGCACCGCGCCAGACGGCCCAGGCCTGCAGCATCTGGTTGAACAACAGGGAGGAGAGATCCGTCGCCTGGAAGCGGGCCTCGAAGGGGCCTGCCCAGCGCCCCTTCAGGGCGACGTCGACGCTGCCGGACGCCAGCGGTTGCACCGTGCCCTTGAGGCTGTAGTTGCGATCGCCGTAGGCCACCTGGGCCCGCACGCTGCGGCCCCCGAGGCCCAGAAACTGCGGTCGATCCAGGGCCACATCGCCGCTGAAGGCCAGGGGCTGGAGGGCCAGGCTGCCCGCTCCACTGAGGCCACCATCGAGAGGCTGGAAGGGCTGGTTGCGGCCCAGGGCCAGCGACAGCCCGTGCAGGGGCAGATCGCGGGCCTGCCAGCTGTAGAGCGCC
>CALPMR020000245.1 GCA_943324725.2 Bordetella parapertussis
GGCGCGCCGATCCGGGGCTCGATCACCCTGGCCGAGCTGCTGCGGCGGCCCCAGTGCCACAGCGACGACCTGGTGCGCCACGGCCTGGCCGATGGGGAGCTGGCCTTGGCGGTGCGCGAAGGCGCCGAGATCGACATCAAATACAGCGGCTATCTGGCAAGGCAGCAGCAACAGATCGATCAGGTGCGCCGCGAGCAGGGTCGCCCCCTGCCCAGCAACCTCGATTACGCCGCCATCGGCACGATCTCCTCCGAAGCGCGCGAGAAACTGGCCCGGATCCAGCCCCACACCCTCGGCCAGGCCGGCCGGATTCCGGGGGTCAGCCCGGCCGATGTCACGGCCCTGCTGCTGTGGCTGGAGCTGCAGCGACGCCAGCACCTCCAGGCCGCTCGTCAGGCCAGCGAACCGCCGGTACAATCGCGCAACTCCTGAGTCGCAAGGATCGCGCTGTGAGTCCGTCTCCGCCCGGAACCCCTCCCCGCAGCGGCGCGCCCAGGCCGCTGCGGGGCATTCCTCGCTCGCGCGCCTACTGGGAGCTGAAGGCCGAGCAGATGATGAACCGGGTCTTCGATCCGGAGGCCGTGATCGAAATCGGCGGCGAGCCTGGCGAAAACGCCAGCCCGGGGCAGCACCGACAGCCGCTGCAGCCAAGCGGCCCAGCAGCCACACCAATGGCCCAGGCCCCATCCAAGGGCCGAGCCCAGGCCAGCGCCCCGGTGGCCGAAGCCGGCGCCAGCCGCCGCCACGACCAATCCTTGCTGCTGATCACCGCCTTCTGCGGGATCTGCCTGGTGAGCGCCGCCAGCTCGATCTTTTACGTCTCCCACTGGAATCGGCTGCAGCAAAGCCTCAGCCAGGAACGCAACCTGCTGCTGGTGGAGCGGCTGCGCAACCTGGGCCCCGCCACGGCCACACCCCTGACGGGGCCCGAGCCAGCCGCCCCGACTCTGCCCCAGCCCAGCCTGACTCCCTCGACTTCGGCGGGCAGCAGCGCCGATGGTCTGCCGCCGCCACCGCCGGAGGAACCCTGGATGCAGCAACTCTCCAATCTGCCCAGTTCGGCTCAACCCGCTGCCGGCAGGTCGACTCCCGGCCTGCTGCGTGTCCCCGTCAGCCCCCAGGTCACGCTGGCCCCTGTTGCAGCACTCCCCGCCGGCGAGACCCCTCCCCGGCCAGCTGCCGGCAACGCCCCCTTGCCCCAGCTGGTGGGCGTGGTCGGCGCTGCCGGCAAGGCGGCGTCGGCCATCTTCCTGGTGGGCGGCACCTCGATGGGCGTCGGCAGCGGTGAAACAATCGGCTCCAGCGGCTGGAGACTGCGCAGCGCCGCTGGCGAGACCGCCCTGATCGAGAGGGGAGACGAGGTACGTCAGGTCTCGATCATCAACGGCTTCTGAAGCCAGGGGTTGCTGGCATCGGGCCAGCGAGTCGGCCGAGGCGGCAGGCCGAAGCAGAAATCCGCTGCCTAGGCTGGCGTCTCTGAGGGGGTTTCGATGCCCAGTGCCCGCACCTCAAGACCAGCCGGCCAGGGCCAGCCGCAGGCCGCCGGACTGGGCGCGATCACGCCGGAGCAGCTGTTCCATTCGCCCACGCCGCTCTGGCAGGCGTCCTTTGCCGAGGTGGAGGCCGCCAGCGCCGGCTGCCAACTGAGTGGTGCCTGGAAATTGCTGTTGCTGGGCGATGGCAGCCCCACCCGCCATCTGCAGCTGCTCACCGGCTCCCCGGTGGAGGTGGAGGTGATCGCCATGGTGCCCGTGATTCGGCCCGATGCCGCAGCGCCGCTGGAGGTGACGGAACTGCAGCCGCCCCTGCTGCATCGCCAGGTGTGGCTGAACTGCGGGCCCCACACCCTCGGCTGGGCCGAAAGCTGGTGGAATCGGCGCGAAGCCGAAGACCATCTGCGCGATCGGAACCAACCGATCTGGCGCAGCCTCACCAGCGGGCGCACCGAGCTGTTCCGGGAGGTGGATGGCCTGGGACAGGTGAACGCCCCCTGGCTGGAGCAACGCTTCGGCCAGGCCGGCCCCTTCTGGAGCCGCCATTACCGCTTCTTCCGCCAGGGCCGGGAACTGACCGTGATCCGGGAAGTGTTTTCGCCCCTGCTGGAGACCTGGCTGGGAGCGGCGCAGCGACCAGCGACCGTCTGCTGATTTATGACGTTTCGCAAAGTCAGTGCCGCCTCGTCACGTTTTCAACTTGACGGATTGACGCTCCTGGTGACGTGAGCAGGATGCGGGCACTGACTTCATCGCCATGGCCACCGGCACCTCCAACTCCCCCAGCCCGGTCGACAGCGCTCAGCCGCGCAGCGGGCCGGAGTGGTTGAGCCTCACCGAACTCGGCCGCATCTACGGCATTTCAGCCGTTCATACCGGCAAACTGCTCTGCCAGGCAGGCCTGCGCCAACAAGGGGGCAGGCCCAGCGCCAGCGCCCTGGAAGCCGGCCTCGCCCTCTGCCAGCACCCCGACCATCACCACCAGGCGCTCTGGAGTCGTCAGGACTGTGCACCCCATCTGGAGCGCCAGGGGCTGGAGCCACTCCAGCAGCGCAACCTGGTGGGACTCTGGGCCGACCTGCTCAGCGCCCTTCAGCAGGGATCACCGGCGATCAGCGTCTCGGCCGAGGAGATGGCCAGCGACGTGCCCCGGGAGCTGGTGCGCCCGGTGAACCGGGCCTTGCGCGATCGGGGCTGCAGCTTTCAGGTCAAGCAGCTCAGGGTAGCCGCAGGCTCTCGGCCTGCTTGCTCGCCTGCTCCAGCAACTGACGCAGGTGCTCCTCGTCGGTGTGGCTGAGGTTGGTGCGCAGCAACTTGGCGTGAGGGGCATGGATGCGCAGGCGCTCGATCAGGCGATCGGGCGTCGAATCCCTGACCAGCAGACAGAGGGCGGCCGTACCCGGCGGCAGGGTTTCACCCACCTCGCGCAGGAAGCCGTCATTGATGCCCAGATCCGAAAGGGAGCCTGAGGCGGCACCGATGCTGGCGCCCACCGCTGCCCCGAGCAGAGGATTGAGAAACAGCAGGCCCACCAGGGAGCCCCAGAATCCGCCTCCGATCGCTCCGGCCGTGGTCAGATTCAGGGCCTGGCGCAGATGCACTTTGCCGTCGACATCGTTCTCAACGACGACCGCATCTTCCAGCGCGATGAGCTGCTCTTTCTGGATGTTGACAAGCTCGCGCCGTACATCTTCCGCTTCAATCACCGTGGGGAAACCCACCACTACGAGGCTGCTCATCGAGTTCTGCTGGTAAACTGCCCCAACCTAAGCGGGCTGGCGAAGGAATCAGCTCAGGCCCGGCCGCTGGAGCGGCGGCTGGAGCGGGGCAGGGGGCGGCCACCCACTTCGGGTGCATCGAGAAAGGGCGGTGAAGGCTCCGGCGAGCGGCTGGCACTGGGGGCCACTGGGCGCTGCCAGCGGGGCAGGCTGAAGCTGTCATCATCAGGCCAGGATTCGCTCTGCTCAGCAGCGGCCGCAGCCGGTTGCTGAGGTGCCAGGCCGCGCCGGGAGAGGGCTTCGAGCCGCCGGCGCGGCAGGGAGCCAGCCGCCGGCGGCTGGGGCGGATTGGAGGGGTTCGGGCGACGGGAGAGGTTGCGACGATCATCTGGATCAGCCTGAATCCATGGGTCGCTGGCGTTCCTGCTGCTGGCGTAGGACGGGTTGATCGGCGGCGACTGGGGACGCGACTCCGTTTCCTGCCAGGGTTCACGCCAGTCGTCGCCGTCTTCGAGCAGCCAGTCGAGTCGCTCCTCCACCCAGCGGCCCAGGCCATCAAAGCCGCCGCGGCCCGGGCCTCGCCCTTCCGCTCCCCGGGTGGGCGGCCGGGAGCCGGGTCGGCTGCCCGCCACCCCATCGACAAACTGGCGGCCCGCACTCATCCAGCGATCAAGTCGCTGCTCGATCGGCTCAGGATCCCGACCGGAACGGCGCAGCTCACTGCCGCGCCACTCCGGGCGGCCATCGCGGCGGTAGGAGGCGTCGTCATCGTCCATGGGTCAACGATACCGAGAGTCGCCACAGCGACCGGCCTCGCCAGAGCCTCAGCGCCGCCGGTTCGCCAGCCAGCGCTCGCGGCCCAGACCCACCAGGGCGATGGTGAAGCCGCCCCATTCCAGGGTCCAGAGGAAGGTGGCCATGGCTTGGCTGCGTTGGCCGGACCCTAGGCGGCGGCAGGCTCGAACACCAGCAGGCAGCTGACATGCCACTGGCCGCCGTGGAAACGCTGGCAGCAGAGGCGGCAGGCCAGGCCCTGGCGCCGTTTCCGATAGGGGGAGCGCAGATCGCAGCGGGGGCA
>CALPMR020000246.1 GCA_943324725.2 Bordetella parapertussis
CAGATTGGCCAGGCCGCTGATCCGAGCATTCAATCGTTGCAGCGCTAGAACGAAGGTGACCAGGCTTGGCAGCACGCCACTGGCCCGGTTAGCGAACACCACGACGCTGAAGCTGGCGATCAGGGCAATGGCCACGATCGGCAACAGAGCCGAGAGGGGGTTGATGATGGTTTCCAGCCGCGCTTTGCGGCGTTTGACCCGTTCATCTTCCCGCAGCAGGCCTTCAAAACCAGCTTTCGCAGGGTCCAATCCTCCGCTGCTGTGCAACAGCCGTAAGCCCTGAATGCTCTCGGTGATACGGCTACCGATTTCCACCTGCACCACCTGTTGGGCCTGGGCGTTCTGCTGGATGCGTGGCAACAACAAGCGCTGGACACCTGTAAGCAGGACAGCAAGAATGATGGCCACCAGCAGCAGCCAGGGCGAGATCGTGATCAGAACAGACAGATAGACTGCTAACATGAAAATGTTGAGCAGCAACTGATTGGCTAAGATGATCTGATTCTGTACGGTATCGCCGGCGTTGTTGGCGTAATCAAGCAGATCACCGACCCGGTAGCGACTGGCGCAGGCATAGGTGAAGCTCAGGATTCGCCGGTTCAGCAGCGCTTTCACTTCCCGGCTCAGCCTGGCGCCAAAATAGCCACTCGCTACCCCATTGAGATAATTGCAGAGGCTGACCATCAGCTGTAGAGCCACGGCCAGGCCGAGCAGCAGCAAGAAGACAACGGCCGTGGGCCAGTGGCTGACGGACTGCAGCAGCTCCGGTAGCAAGGGCAATCCTTTCACCGCCGGCAGCTTGGCGAGGCTCAGGCTGCTCTTGCTGGTTATCAGCCCCACCGCCAGGAAGATCACCCCAAGGGTGCCGCCCTCGCCCAGCGAACCCAGCAGGCCAGTCCCCACACTCAGCACCAGCAGCCGCCACTGCCGTCGGGCTGACTGGCGGATCAGGCAGGCAGCCGGGGAGGGATCCAGCAGGGTTGCCAGGTAGGGCCGCAATAGCTGGGTCAGCTCGCGTTTGCCAGGTAGATGTTGCATGAATGACGTTCTCACTCAGATGCAGGATTGGCCAACAAAGGGCCCGATCAGAAGAGGTGAATTTGATGTTTTCATTGGCTCTTGACTAATGCCCCCTCCCCTGATGTTTTTGAGGCTTTTTGGATAACCTCCAAGTGGAGGCTGAGCTTGATCCGAATGGGACAAGGGCCTTTGATCATCGCGTGTGTCAAAGGCATAGGCCGCTAACTCGCTCCGTAGGGGTGGGGAAGTGGTGTTGGTCATGCCGTCCAACGGCTCCAGATCATGCAACCGTGGTGGTCGTAGATCAGTCAGCATGATGCTCACTCTGGGGAGAGTGCCACAGCCTGCTGAGTTGTGAAGCCCGTGTTTTTTTAGGGTATGGAGCTTCAGGACCAGGTTTCGGGTTCGCAGTTGGCGCACGATGCTCGCCAGCATCAGTTTGCCAGCATCAGTTCGGTGTTATCAGCGGCAGCCATGCAGAGCAGCCAGTTCTGCCCAGTATCGCTCAGACCAGCCCAGCGCCAATCGGCCAGCTGCTGGGTGGCTGCCTGTTTTAGCAATCCGATCTAACCCACCCCCAGGCTTTCGAGCGACGAACCCAACCGACGCCAGCACTCCAGTTGATTGACCGGTGTTCGTGCTTCAGCCTGCAGAAGCCTCGAGCAGCTTCTGGACCCTGCTGGAGCGTGGTGATCTCGATTGGCGTGCTCGGCTGCCAGGCGCACCTGAACGGCCCACGCATCGGCCCACGCGACCAAGAGCTTGAAGCGAGTGGATGGCACTGGTTGACTGATCCGCCAACATGGAAGCAGTGACAGGCCCAACCGCCCAGCAACAGCGAGTGCTTCTGGCGGCCGGAGCTGCAGGGGTGCTGGTGGCCTTCGCCTCGGGAGCGCCCTGGCGCGCCTCTCGGTTCCCTGTCCGGGGAACGTTGTCGAGACCGCCCAACAGCTGGACAGCCACGAGACCTTCAGAACAGGAACCTTCTGGCTTGAAGATTTCGGCCGGGCAGCAGCCTACGGGTTTGGTCCGTGAACCTGGCCAGGTCGCAAGCTCTGGAAACTGGCCGCTGACGAACGTCATATCAAATCAGCGGGGTCTTGCGCCTGGGACGCGACTCGACTCTCGCCACCTGGCTGTTGTCATCAACAGCGCTGACCCCCTCAGCGAAGCGATTGGTCGTTACTACGTACGGGCGCGTCAGATTGCGCCGGAGCAGGTGATTCGGGTGCGGTTTGTGCCAGGTCGCAGCTCCCTGTCGGTGGCGGAGTTTCGGCGCATCCGCCGCCAGGTTGAGCGTCAGACCCCTGAGCGGGTGCAGGCCTACGCCCTGGCGTGGGCCAGTCCCTGGCGGGTGGGCTGTCAGTCGATCACCAGCGCCTTCAGCTTCGGTTACCGGGCTGAGGTCTGCTCCGGGTCTTGTGGCACCGCCAGCATCAGCCCCTATTTCGCCCGCGGTGATGTCAAGCGTCCCTGGGATGAGCTGCGCCTGCGTCCCTCGATGCTGCTGGCGGCCACCACCGCTGCGGCTGGGCGATCGCTGATCGATCGGGGTGTTGCTGCCGATGGCACTCGGCCTCCGGGCACGGTCTACCTGCTCAGCACTTCCGACTCGCTGCGCAATGTGCGCTCCGACCATTTTGGTGCCGTGGCCTTCGCCCTGGGCCGTCGCCTGCGTGTCCGCGTGTTGTGGAGTGATGTCCTGATCGGTGCGCCCGATGTGATCGCCTACTTCACTGGCCTGACCAATGTGCCCAGCATCGAGTCCAACCACTACCGCCCCGGTGCCGTGGCCGATCAGCTCACCTCCAGCAGCGGCATGCTCACCGGCCCTTCAGGCCGCAGCCTTGATGGTGGCAATGGCCAGATGAGCGCACTGCGCTGGCTCGAGGCCGGTGTCACCGGCAGCTACGGCACCGTGGTGGAACCCTGTAACTCACCAGCCAAGTTTCCTGATCCCGGCCTGCTGCTCACCTACTACCGCCGAGGTGACACCTTGATCGAGAGCTACTGGCGCAGTGTGGCCATGCCGGATCAGGGGGTCTTCATCGGCGAACCATTGGCGCGACCTTGGGGCAGGCGCTGATGCCAGGCCCAGGCGTGTTCAATGATGGTGGCCAACTCGGGATAACGGGGTCGCCAGCCCAGCTCGGTGTGGGCCTTGCCAGCTCCTGCGACCAGCTGGGCCGGATCTCCGGAGCGCCTGGGGGCCACATGGGCCAGCAGGCCCCTGCCGGTGACGGCCTTGGCGGTTTCAATCACCTGCTGCACGGAATAGCCGGTGCCATTGCCGAGGTTGTAGATGAGCGGCGCTCGCACCGGTTCCTCTCGCTCCCTCAGTCTCAACAACCGCTCCAGCCCCAGCACATGGGCATCCGCCAGATCGCTGACGTGGATGTAGTCACGGATGCAGGTGCCATCCGGCGTGGGGTAGTCATCGCCGTAGATCTGCAGATAGGAGCGACGGCCTCCCATCACATCCAGCACCAGGGGGATCAGGTGGGTTTCCGGGTCGTGGTTTTCACCGAGATCGCCGGCCGGATCGGCACCGGCGGCATTGAAGTAGCGGAAGATGACGCTGGGAAGGCCGTAAGCGCTGGCGAAATCGCTCAGCAGTTGCTCCACCATCCATTTGCTGCGCCCGTAGGGATTGATCGGCGCCTGGGGATGGTCTTCGGTCATCGGCACCTGCTTGGGCACCCCGTAGGTGGCACAGGTGGACGAAAAGACGATCGGAGTGGGGCCTGCGGCCTGGGGCGCGGCGATCAGCGTCTCCAGCAGGGTGAGGGTGTCACCGAGGTTGTTGCGGTAATACTTGGCCGGATCACTCACCGACTCGCCCACATAGGCGTAGGCAGCGAAATGCAGCACCGCCTCAATCGGCTTGCCCTCCAGACCCGTGCCGGCCAGCTCGGGATGGTGTCCCTGTAACAGGGCTGTCAGCAGCTCCCGGTCGCCCACCTGGCCCACCACCAGGGGCACCTGGAGAGTCTGGCGCACGATTTCGGCATGGCCGTAGACCAGGTTGTCCAGCACCACGGGTTGGTGGCCGGCCTGGCTCAGGGCGCGCACCGCATGACTGCCGATGTAACCCGCACCACCAGTGACCAGAACCCTCATGATTTTGTCTCCAAGATTTGACTGAGCTCCACGATTTGACTGATCCCAACGACTGGACTGGTCTCAACGGGACGGAATCCCACGGTCTGATTCACTCAGAGACGCAGGGGTTGGCCAATCTGCAAACTGGCAATGTAGTCGGAG
>CALPMR020000247.1 GCA_943324725.2 Bordetella parapertussis
ACCTCAAGTTGGGTGGTCGCTGCATTGTTGATTCTGTAGGCACCTTCTGTTGTCAGGCCTGATTGATAGAGATAACGGCTAGGCGAAGCAGTGCCGCTGATGCTTGTGACCTTGACAGCATCGTTCTGGAAGTTAAGTGAAAAAAGACTTCTGGCTTGCTTGGATGCGTCTGGTTGGTTTAGGGGGTTGACTTGGTTGATCGAAATCGACTTGATATCGATTAAATCTTTGTCGGCATGACTAGCTTGAATTGAGGCCGAGCTTATGCTTTGAAAGTCTTCGCTGAGAAGCACGCTAAAGCGATCGCTTGCTCCCCTTTGGAAGGGCTGTGCACGATTACCATTGATGGCCCGGTTGTAGATTTCAGACCCAATCACTACCTCAGCGTTGATCTGCTTACCTTCACGATCCAGCCCATCAAGGGAAAGCGTGATGGTGGATGGGGCACGCATGGCGGCAATTCCTTCATCGCCTGATCCAGCCCAGGGCGCATTGGCAATCTCAAGACTGATCGAATAGGCATGTTTTGCGGAGCCTGCCGTCTCATTCCCTGGGGTGACTGTGAACGTCACCGCTTCGCCTAATTTCTCTAGGCGCTTATCATCACGATAGAGTTGGAGGCTGAAGGCTTCGGGAACTTCTTCGTCGTCCTGATTGGTCAGGGCGTAGATCGATAAATACCCTTGGCTAGCTTGTTCAACACTTCCGAACCAGAGGTTGTCCGCATTGCTATTGTTTAGTGTGTAGCCACTCTCGATTATACTGCCATCTGCGATCAGAAGATCGTCGTTGCTGGCCCCTTCTGAGGCTGGGCTGAGGCTGAAGAACACTTTGGTGACCAATGGGTCAAACCAGTCAATCCGCAACTCCGTTGAAGCACCTTCTTTGATCGTTTTGTTGCTGAAGCTGATCACCGCGCCGAGATTTTGCCTGAGAATGGCATCGGTCACATCAGCTGCTTGCAGCTTTCCGTCCTGTTTCAGCTGCTCGGAAATCGTTTGCAGCAGGTTGACTTTGATCCTCTCGCTCGAGCTGAGCTTGCTTAAATCTTGTGGTAGCCCGAATAAGGCAGTAATAGCGTTGATGCCTTGATCCACAAAATCGGAAGACCCATCGGTGAAGTCGCCGACCCAAAGCCCGCGGGTGCGTTGGTCATTCGGCAGGCCTTGCAGGAGCTCGAGTGCTGCTTGATTGAGCTGGGCCGCGAAGCCAATGGGAGGGGTAAGCGGGGTGAAGACCCGCTTGATCAACAGCTCAAGGAGTTGATCGGGGGAATTGATGGCTTGTTTAGCCAGCTCGAACCAACCGCTGAGGTCGTTCGGAAAAATAGCGCCAAATTGAGGGGCCCCAGGTGAGAGTTGAAAATGATTTTGCGAGAGCTTGTTTCCATCCTCGCTGGCGATGGCAACAATTGCATTTTTAATCAGTTCAATCTTCTCTCCTATCCCTCCACTTAGAGATGAAGCATCCCAAACATCTTGTTGCGTGCCCCACTCCCCGTTTTGTTTCAAGCCAGACACCATGGCTTCATCCAGGAGTACAACTTTTCCTCTTGCTTCATTGAGAGAGGGGAGTTGGGAGCCCCTATAGAAAATATTCTTTCCTAGAAGCGATGTTTGTTTTCCGTGTACATCTGCATAGGGATTGGTCGCCAGTTCGCTGGGGTCGAATGTGCGGGCTTCCCGGGTTAGCCCATTTCCTGCCTTATATACATAGCGATCGTAAAAATATTTTTGCATCAACTCGTCTGAATGGCCGTCGTAGATTTGCGGCCTCAGTAGTATTGTTTCGCTGGGGTTGGCGGCTAGCCATGCCTCGATCTCTTGCATGACAAGATCGAGTTCTTTGTATTTCACCGCCCCATTGGCGATGAACATTGAATCGGAAGCTTTGTCGAAGTTAAAGCGAATATCGAGATAGCGAATCCCGTTGTTGAGTTGTTCGCTGATTGTTGACTCTTGATTGAGCGCATAGAGGCTAACGACTGCATCAACGATTGGGTCGATTCTGCCTATGACTCCCAGCAGTTTTTCGTCGAGGCCCCACGGCAAGTTCGGGACATTTGGCCTGAGTAACGCGGCAATATCGATGCTGTTCTCTAGGCTGATATAGTTGGCGCCAGAATTATGCGTTCCGGGTAGTGCTAGGCTGCCTAGGTTTGCATCCCCGGAGATCCCTGCCATCCAATTGTCGTACTTGATTAATTTGGCCATAACTGGGTTAATCAGGGTATAATGAGGCCGGAATCGAATGATTGGCAGATTCGATCTGCTTGTTTAATCCCTTGGCTGGAAGGGAAATTTCACGTCCAATAATATTTTTTATTCTACCCGATGTTTTGTTTTAGCCCCTACTCAAGTGAGTAGTCAGCTCCAGAGCCGGCGGCGAGGGGCCGGACTCAACCTGTGATGGGTGTCGGCCAGCAGCGCTTGGATCGGCAGCTCGTGGGGGCAGCGGGGCAGGTAGGCGCTGCAGGAGCGGCAGACCTCAGCGTTGAGCGCCTCCCACCAGGAGTCGGCAGGGACGAAATGACAGTAGCGCTCGCTTGCGAAGGCGCTCATGCCGTGACCGACGGCCAGGCTGCTCAGGCGCAGGAGTTCGGGGATCGGCACACCATTGGTGCAGGGCAGGCATGGGCGGCACTGGCCGCAGCGTTCCACCCCCAGGTGCTCGGGGTAGAGCCAGCATTCCCCGGGGCTGGATTGGCCCCATCCCTCCCTGGACGCCGAGAACCTGGCAAGGGCGGCGGCCCAGGCCAGATCGCCGGGCTGCTCGGCCCCCAGCCTCAGGGTGGAGATCCCCTGATCAATCAGAAAGCGGTAGGCCAGCTCCTGGGGGGGACAGGGCGCAGTCCGCCAGCGGTTCGGCCGGTGGTGCATAAAGCTGCCCCTTCCCTTGCCGGCCGGCGAGATGGCCATCACGCCAAGGCCAGCGGCCGGCCAGGGCCCATCTATCTCGGCTCGCTGCAGCGAATCGCTGTCAGCTTGTCCAAGAGGGACCAGAAGCGTGGCAGCACCGGCAAAGTGCAGCAGTACCGACTGACGATCCATCAGGAAGTGATGGCACCTGAGGGACGTGAGCACTGGACCGGGGAGTGGCTCGACTGGGACCTGATCAACACCTACGACAACGGCGAGGCGGCCGCCAGCAAGGGAGAACACAAGAGGCAGTACGCCATGCTCCCGACCATCCATCACCGCTACAACCAACTGGTACAGGACTTCGTGATCTGCGCCTGGTGCACCAATGACGCCAAGCACGTCATTACTCCGATCGGAGTGCTGGAGTTCTGCAAAGCCGTCCTCAACCAAAGCGCCAACTGGGGCGAGCCCTGAGCGAGGGGCGGGCCATCGAAGGTCCTACGGCAGCTGGCGCCGATCGAGATCAGTCGCTCAGAGCACCCATAGAGGCACAGGTCAGCCCCTGAGCAGCTCCCGCAGGAATTGATCGCCCAAGCCCACCGCTGTGACCCAGTTCTCCGCCTCACTGAAGCCGGAGCTCTTGGTCGGTTTGAAACTGTGGTCGCCACTGGGGATCCACTCCAGCTGCACTCTTGGGGAAAGGGAATAGCTCTCCACCTCCTCCCGCTTGCCGAACGTGTCGCGCTCCCCCTGCAGGATCAGGGTGGGGGTCTGCAGGCTGGCCAGGTGTTCGGTGCGCAGCGTCAGGGGCTTACCGGGCGGATGGAAGGGATAGCCGAGGCACAGGCAGCCGCGCACGCCATGGCTGGTGGCGAGCTCATCAATCAGCAGGCTGGCTACCCGGCCGCCCATTGATTTGCCACCGATGAACAGGGGGCGCTCCGGCCAGGAGGCCCGCTCCAGTCGCACCTGCTCCCGAAAGGCTTCCTGCAGCAGCGGCATCCGATCAGGCCCCTGTCGGCGCCCCGTCTCGCGCATCCGGGCCATGTACGGAAACTCAAAGCGCACCACCCGCCAACCCTTTTCGGCCAGTCCGCCGGCGATCGCCGCCATGAAGGGGCTGTCCATCGGCGCACCCGCCCCATGGGCGAGCAGCACGGAGGCCATCGCGTCATCGGCGCCGTCAATCAACCGCGGTATGGAGTGAAGGACATTTGTGGTCATGGCCCAATCCTGGCGGAGGCGTTGGAAGCCGATCCCCCTGCCTCAAGGCCACCAACACAAACGGAACAGCTCAGCCCACGCTCAGTAGTTCGCCGGCGGCTTCCGTCTCAAGCAGCAGCTTTGGTCTCAAGCAGCAGCTTCGGTGTCACCAAGGGGCACCAGCTGGATTTGCTTGCGACC
>CALPMR020000248.1 GCA_943324725.2 Bordetella parapertussis
ACCGGCCTGGCCCAGGTGCCGGCGGGGCTGAAGCAGGCCGGCCGGGCCCTGGGCCTGACCCAGGCCCAGGTGCTGCGCCACATCGAAGTGCCGCTGGCCCTGCCGGCGGCCATGGCCGGCCTGCGGGTAGCCACCGTGATCAGCGTCGGCGTGGCCACCATCGCCGCCGCCATCGGCGCCGGCGGCCTGGGGGTGTTCATCTTCCGCGGCATTGCCACGGTGGACAACGGCCAGATCCTGGCGGGTGCCCTGCCGGCGGCGGCGATCGCCCTGGCGGCCGATGCCGGCCTGGGGGCCCTGGAGCGCAGGCTGTCGCGGCCATCCAGCCGGATCGGCGGGCGACACCAACCTCCCCGCCGCTGGCTCCAGGCCAGCCTGGTGCTGGCGAGCCTGGCCGTTGTCGTCAGCCTCAGCCTGACGAACCTTCGCGGCGACGAGTCAATCAGAATCGGCTCCAAGGCCTTCACCGAGCAGCTGATCCTGGGCGAACTGCTGGCCCAGCAGATCGAAAGCGACACCACGCTCAAGGTGAAGCGCAGCTTCGGCCTCGGCGGCACCGGCCTGCTGCACGACAGCCTGCGCCATGGTCGCCTCGACGCCTACGTGGAATACACCGGCACGGCCTGGACGGCGATTCTCAGACAGCCGCCGCCCAGCCCCGGCCCCGATGCCGCCCGGCAGATCTGGCAGAACACGCGCACGGCCTACGGCCGCCGCTTCGATCTGCGGGTGTTTCCGTCCCTGGGCTTCGAGAACAGCTTCGCGATCCTGGTGCGCCAGGGCGATGCCCAGCGTCTCGGCCTGCAGACGATCAGTGACGCCGCGGCCCACAGCCCCGACTGGCGCGCCGGCTTCGGCTACGAGTTCCTCAATCGGGCCGATGGCTACACCGGCCTGGCCCAGCGCTACGGACTGCGCTTCGCCGCGCCGCCCCGCAGCATGGATCTCGGCCTCACCTACCGGGCCCTGGCCACGGGCCAGGTGGATCTGATCGCCGGCGACACCACCAACGGCCTGATCCCGGCGCTGAAGCTGCAGCTGCTGCGCGATGACCGCGGCTACTTCCCTCCCTACGACGCCGTGCCGATCGTCCGCAACGCCGTCCTGCGGCGCCATCCGCAACTGCTGGCCGCCATCGATCAGCTGACCGGCCGACTGAACGTGGCCACGATGCAGCGGCTCAATGCCGAGGTGGATCTGCAGAAGCGGCCGGTGGAGGCGGTGGTGCGCCAGTGGCGCCAGCAGGCGGGGCTGGAGCGGCGAGCCCCGCGCAGCTGAGCCAGACCCCGGCGGCAGCCCTCAGTGCGGGCCCAACCCAAGCCACTCAGAGACTGCGCAGCACCTGCAGATCCTCGGCATCGAGAGGGCTGGGAATGCCGTGACGCAACTGCTCGGCGAACCCATCATCCGTACTGACGACCGTCAACAGGTAGACCCTGCCGGGGCCGGGATTCTCGAAGTCATGCAGGCAGCCCGCCGGCACCACCACACTGTCCCCGGTGCTGGCTTCGATCGTGGCGCCGTCGACGTGAAAGCGCACCCGACCGCGCAACACGAAATAGAGCTCGACCGCATGGGCGTGGCGATGGGGCGGCACCCGCTCGCTGGCGTCGTGGATCTCAAGCATCAACGTCGGCCCGCCGCTGTCGGTGGAGGGATCGGCGATCAGTGCCAGACGGCAGTGATCGCTCTCACTGAACCGATAGGCCCTCAATTGCTCGGGGTGCAGTCTCTGGGGCAGCAGGGTCACACAGGCGCCAAGCGACACAGCGGCACTGACTCTGGCAGCACTCAACGAAGCCACCCGGACCGTGTCTCCGGCATGGGGATCTGCACACGCCAGCGGCCCCTTCAGGCCCTGGCCACCACGAGCAAGGAGACGCCCATCAGCACCATGATCAGATTTTCCAGCACACTCACCGCCCCCAGCGGCGTGCGGGTGTTGCCGCCGACGCAGGCGCAATCGAGGTCGAGCTTGTCGACATAGACGGCCTTGATCACCGAGAAGCCCCCTTCCAGGCCCATGGCCATGGCCAGCACACCCATCGGCTTGGGCCCCAGCTGCGACAGAATCGCCAGTCCCACCAGCAGCTCCAGCCAGGGATAGAGGTGGCCGTAGCGGGACCAGAGCTGACTGAGACGGTCGTACTTGCGGAAGGTGCTGCGAAAAGCGCCCGGATCCATCAGCTTCAGGCAGGCCAGGAAAGCCAGGGCGACCCCCATGAAGCCAGCCACCCCCAGGTCAGCCGCCACGGCCACCAGCAGGGCCGTGCCGAACACCGCGACCACAGCCCGATAACTGCGCTCGCCACTTGGTTCCGGCGTCACCCCGAGCCGGCGGGCCAGCTCGGTGTAGCCGCCGATCCGCTCCGCAGCGGCGAAGATCTGGGGGGTGGCGGCAACGCCGTGCTGCCGCTTGAACGCCTCCACCGCCGCCGCCGTTGCCAGGGGATGGTCCTCAAAGGCAATCCCCTGGGCCTGAAGCAGCTCCAGCGCCTTGAGGCCGTAGGGGCAGAGATGGTCCGGGGTGACCATCCGGTACAGACGCACCGGTGCCGCCAGGGCGGCTGGGGCAGGGGATTGTGAGGAGGGAGAGGAGGAGGCCAAGCCAACGGATCAGGGATCCCCAGCCTGGCAACAACTGGCGCGTTCGACGGAACGCAGCAGCCCCGATCCGGCCATCCCAACCGGCGCCATCCCGTGACCCAGGCTCAGCGCCAGCTCTCGCGCCGCATCCAGCTGATCCAGTCGGCGGAGATCTGCTTGGGGCAGACCGCCTCACACTCGAGCTGGTTGCTGCAGCTGCCGAAGCCCTCGGCCGCCATCTGCTGCTGCAGCGCCACCGTCCGCCGGGCCCGCTCCGGCTGGCCCTGGGGCAACTGGCCGAGATGGGCCAGCTTCGCCGCCACGAACAGGCTGGCCGAGGCATTGGGACAACTGGCCACACAGGCGCCGCAGCCGATGCAGCTGGCGGTGTCGAAGGCGCTGGTGGCCTGGTCGCGGCCGATCAAAATCGCATTGGCCTCCGGGGCACTGCCGGTGTTGACCGAGCAGTAACCGCCGGCCATCAGCAGCCGATCGAAGGCGGAGCGATCAACGCTCAGATCCTGCAGCAACGGAAAGGCGCGGGCCCGGAACGGCTCCAGCACCAGGGTGGCGCCGTCTTCAAACTGGCGCAGATAGAGCTGGCAGACCGTGGTGGCCGCCTGGGGGCCATGGGCCTGGCCGTTGACCAGAAAGCCGCAGGAGCCGCAGATGCCCTCGCGGCAATCGTGCTCAAAACCCACGGGCCGCTCGCCGGCGGCGATCAACTGGCCATTGAGGTGATCGAGGGCCTCCAGCAACGACAGATCGGTGGACACCTGCTCCAGCCGGTAGGACGCGAATCCGCCGGCAGCGTCCGCCGTGGCCTGGCGCCAGATGCGCAGATTCAGGCAGATCGTGGCCGCTGGTTCGCTCATCGGTAATTGCGCTGGCTGGGCTGAATGGCGCTGTAGCTGAGCGGTTCGCTATGGCGCACCGGTTCAGCGCCGGGCCGGTGTTCCCAGGCGGCGATATGGGCGAAGTTGGCGTCGTCGCGGCGGGCCTCCCCATCGGCACTCTGGTGCTCCTGGCGGAAGTGGGCGCCGCAGGATTCCTCCCGGGCCAGGGCATCGCGCAACATCAGCTCGGCCAGGCCAAGGAAATCCTGCAGGCGCAGGGCCTTCTCCAGTTCGGGATTGTTGGCTGTGCCGTGATCGCTCACCCGCAGCTCCTCGGCGCAGCGCCCACGCAGGGCCTCCAGCGCCTGCAGCGCGCTCTTGAGCTGCCCGCCCTGGCGACTGATGCCGCAGGCCTCGATCATCAATTGCCCCAGCTGGCGGTGCCAGAGCTCCACCGGCCGGCGGCCGGCCCCACCAGTCCCCGTGCCAGCCGGCACCAGCAGCGCGGCGATCCGGGCCGCCGCCGCCGCCCGGGCTTCGCGGCAGGCCGGATGCTCGGCGTGCACGGCGGGATGGGGCTGATCCGCCAGCCAGGCGGTGATCGTCGCCGGCGCGATGAAGTAGCCATCGGCCAGCCCCTGCATCAGGGCACTGGCGCCGAGCCGGTTGGCACCGTGTTCGGAGAAGTTGGCCTCGCCGAGCACGAACAGACCGGGAATCGTGCTCATCAGGTGGTAGTCCACCCAGAGGCCTCCCATCGTGTAGTGGGGCGCCGGATAGATGCGCATGGGTGTGGTGGTGGG
>CALPMR020000249.1 GCA_943324725.2 Bordetella parapertussis
GGGCGATGGCGTCATCGATCGGCAGGCGGGGAAAGGTGTCCAGCCAGGCCTCCACGCGGCCGCTTTCGCCCTCGCGGCAGCCCACCAGAACCTCGATCCAGCTGATCACACTGATCTGCGGCCGCTGTTGCTGCTCCAGCCAGGCCAGGGCGACGACTTCGCCGCGCAGCACATCGATCAGGATGTTGGTGTCGAGCAGCAGCATCAGGGCGCGGCCCACTCCTGCCGCAGCGCTTGCTGCAGCTCCAGGGCTCCTTCCGGCCGGTCGCGCCACAGGCCGAACACCTCGCCGTGGCTGGGTTTCTGCTGATCCAGCCACAGCCGCAGCGCCTGCCGCAGCGCCTCCGCCCGCGACAGCCCCCGCTGGCGGCAAAGGGCATCAAGCTGGTCGCGCTCCGCTTCGGGCAGATCCACGATCGTGCGCATGCCGATGCCGTTATCAGATGACGGCATCGTAGGGAGACTGGCGGCCATGGTCAGCTGCCAGCACCGTCCGATGGGGGCCTCACCCCGCCACAAAACTGCCGTGCAGGCCATAGGGGATCGCCAGCGGCAGCTCCAGCACCGCCACCTCGGCCATCGAGGCGGCATCGAGAATCACCAGGTCGGAGGCGCAGCGGGCGCCGTTCCAGACGACACACAGCACCCAGCCGTCGTCCTCGGCAGGGGCCGGGGCGCCAGCTGCAGCTGGCCGGGGCACCATCACCGGTTCGCTGACGAAGCCGCGCGGCGCCGCGCTCCACACCTGCCGATCCCCCGTGACCAGATCCAGCTTCTTGAGCGCCTGCAGGGGGTCGTTGCCCGTTTCCCGTTCCGCCACCGCCATCCAGCCGTAGCGGCTGGCCAGCCCTTCGCGGCTGGGATTGACCATGGCGAACTCGCAGCAGCGCTCGCTGAGGCGCTCCGTGCGCACCGTGCCGCTGGTCAGATCGATCGTGCAGCGCTCAATCAACCCCTCGGGGATCAGGTCGAAGTCGATCGAGCGGAAGTCGGTGTCCGGACCGATCGAGGGGAAATCGGCATAGAAAATGCTGGTGAGCACCAGTTCATCGCGCTCCTCCCAGGCGTTGAGATGGTGGAAGACAAAACCTTCAGGGGCCGGAATGATCCGGGGCTCCTCGCCGGCGAAGGCGCCCGAATCCCTTGGAATCAACCAGAACTGGGCCTGAGCACCGGGCTTGGAGGCCAGGCACTGGGCCGCGCCCTTGCGGCCGAGCAGGTAGGGCAGGGGGTTGAAGTCGATGGCGTTCTGCAGGAACACCGCCCAGTTCGGCGTGATGGCGAAGTCGTGCAGGAAGGCGAAGCCCTTGAAGCTGTCGCGGCGCTCGCTCAGCAGCTGGCCGGCCTTGACGCCGGCGGCCGGATCGTCTTTCACCGCGAACTCCATCAGCCGCAGGGTGCTGCGCGGTCCGGTCTTGACGCCGAAGGTGACCATCCGCTCCTGGCCGTGGTGACCGGGATCGAAGCGCGGGTGGGCGCTGAAGGCCTCACCCGGCTTGAGCACGCCATCGAGCAGGGTGACGCCCCGCGTCTCGAGGCTGTCGGGGTCGAGGGCGTGGGGGGAGCTGGCCTCCCACAGGGCCAGCAGGTCATCGCCGAGGCGCACCACATGGGTGTTGGCGATGTTCTTGAGGCGCAGATCGAAGGCGTTGGCCAGGGGGCCGCCGGGCTTCTGGGTGCCGAAGACACCGCGGTAGGTGAAGCGGCCGGCCTGCTCTTCGGCCAGCCAGCCCTCGGTGCGGATGAAGCGGTTGCTGAGCCGCACCGCGCCATCCTCGAAGCGCAGGGCGGTGATCATGCCGTCGCCATCAAAGGGGTGGTGCACCCACTGGCCGCCGCGCTCCAGCCGGCCGGGCCCGTTGCGATAGAGCGTGCCCTGCAGCTCGGACGGGATCGTGCCGCGGCTGGCCGCGAGCGTCACATCGCTGAGTTCGACCCCGACATTGCGGAAGCCACTGGCCCAGTCGGCGCGGTCATAGTCACCCGCCTGGGGGGACACGGGGCTGGGGGCACCGGTCATGAGCGGGGGGGCATGGGCACTCCTGCCATCATCCCGTAACGAAGTGTGAATCCGCGACCCGGGCTCCGGGGGGCAGGCCGATCAGCGACTGCAGGGAACTGGGGCCGCCTGGCAGGGAGAGGTCAGGGCGGGGGCGTCCGGGCAGGGGCTGGGGGCCGCAGGCAAGCAGCCGGCGAAACAGGGGGCGGTCCAGCTCAGCAGAACGGCGCTGCCGGCGGCGATGGCGGCGAGAGGAGTCATGGGGAGCCAATACCACATTGCCAAGTGACCCTAGCCAGGCCGGCGCCCTTGCCGGCCGAGCCAGTTCCGTGTGTGTGTCACTGCCCGGCCCGCTCCAGCACCCCTTTGCTGCTGGGCACGGCGCCGGCCCGGCGGGGATCGATCTCCACCGCCAGGCGCAGGGCGCGGGCGAAGGCCTTGAAGCAGGCCTCGACGATGTGATGGGAGTTCACCCCATCGAGCTGACGGATGTGCAGGGTGAGGCCGGAGTTGTTGACCACAGCCACGAAGAACTCCTTGACCAGCTCGGTGTCGTAGCTGCCGATCTTCTGGGCCGGAATCTTCAGGCCATAGGAGAGGTGGGGGCGACCGGAGCAATCCAGGGCCACCTGCACCAGCGCCTCATCCAGGGGCGCCACGAAATGGCCGAAGCGCTGGATGCCGCGGCGCTCACCCAGGGCCTGCGCCAGGGCCTGGCCGACGGCGATGCCCACGTCTTCGTTGGTGTGGTGGTCATCGATGTGGGTGTCACCCGTGGCGCTGATCTCCAGATCCACCAGGCCATGGCTGGCCAGCTGGTGGAGCATGTGGTCGAGGAAGGGCACGCCGGTGGCCACCTGGCAGCGGCCCGTGCCATCGAGCCCCAGGGTCACCCGCACATCGGTTTCGCCGGTAACGCGGTGGACGGTGCCGGTGCGCATGGAGGGACGGCGCCCGCAGACGCCTGAATGAGGTGCCCCGATCATGGCGAAGCCCCGGGCAGGCACCTCAACCGCCTGTTGATGCCATGATGCCCTTAGCACTAGCATCTTGATGCCATGCGCACCACGCTCACCATCGATGACGTCCTGCTGCGCCAGCTGCGCCAGAAGGCCCTCGACAGCGGCAAGCCCTTCAAGCAGGTGGTCAACGAGGCCCTGCGGGCAGGCCTGAACACGCCGGCCGTCGCCAGGCGCGAGCCCTATCGCTGCCCAACCTTTTCGATTGGCGCCGTGGCTGCGGGCGTGGATCTCACCAAGGCCAATCAACTGGCTGCAGCGCTGGAGGATGAAGCCCTGATCGAGAGACTCCGGCAAGGTCGATGATCCTGATCGACACCAATCTCTGGCTCTACGGCTCCCTGCTGGAGCTTCCCGATCACAACCAGGCCAAGCGCTGGCTTGAAGACACGATCAATGGTCAGGAGCCGATCGCTCTGCCTTGGAGTGTGGCGCTGGGCGTCGTCCGCATCAGCACCCAGGCCCGAATTCTGCAGAACCCGCTCAGCCCCTCCCAGGCCCTGGATCTGGTGGACGGCTGGCTGCAGCAGCCGATGGTGGAGCTGATTGAGCCTGGCCCTGACCACTGGGACATCCTGCGCCGGCTGATCGGTGAAGCCGGGACGGCCGGCAACCTCACCAGCGACGCCCACCTGGCAGCGCTGGCGATCGAGCAGGACTGCACGCTCTGCTCGGCGGACAGGGACTTCCGCCGCTTCCCGGGCCTGCGTTTCCGCAACCCGCTGGGCTGAAGCGCCAGGCCTCACATACCGTGCCGCTGGCCAGGGTGCGGATCGGACCGGCGCTGATCGCGTTGACGCTGCCGCCGGCCTGGTCCCTGGCTTCGGGGCCGGCTCAGCTTCGGGTGCTGGATGGAATGGCCTGCTGTTTTTTTTGGGGGAAGCTCGGCGACGCCATTGCGGCCCACGTTGTGGCACGCGTTTCTGGGGCGCTGCGGTGCTCTCAACGGCAAGGGACTGCTGCCGTGGCCGAAGTTTCTGGCCAGGCCGGGGGCCGTGTCGCCGGATCGCACCTCCCTGGTGGTTGCGCGCACCGATCCCGTTGCGGGAGGCCATGACCGGCCCGATGTTCTGCCGCAGCATTGGTGGCATTAGGCTGCGCAAATGCAGCAGGATCAATCTGGTCGTCGCGAAGTTCAGCCCCTGCACTGCAGCACGCCCCATTTGTTCGCAGCTCAGAGCGTGATTGAACAGGTGTTCAAC
>CALPMR020000250.1 GCA_943324725.2 Bordetella parapertussis
CAGCCTTTTCAGCATCTTCGGCCGCCATGGTGGAGCTGTAGGGCAGGCTCAGACCCATCGCCTCGATCGCCGAGCTCATGGTGTTGGCGGTGAACATGCCGCCGCAGCTGCCCGCACCTGGACAGGCATTCTTTTCAACGGCGATCAGCTGCTCCTCGTCAATCTTGCCTGCCGTGAACTGACCCACCGCCTCAAAGGCGCTCACCACCGTGAGATCACAACCGCCAAGTTTGCCCGGCTTGATCGTGCCGCCATAGACGAAAATGGCCGGAATGTTCATGCGGGCCATGGCAATCATGGCGCCAGGCATGTTCTTGTCACAGCCGCCGACGGCCAGCACCCCATCCATCGATTCGCCATTGCAGGCGGTTTCAATCGCGTCGGCGATCACCTCGCGGCTCACCAGGGAGTACTTCATCCCCTCGGTGCCCATCGAGATGCCATCACTGACCGTGATCGTGCCGAACATCTGGGGCATGGCACCGGCCTGGCGGGCCGCCTGTTCGGCGCGGCGGGCCAGGTCGTCGAGGCCGATGTTGCAGGGAGTGATCGTGCTGTAGCCGTTGGCGATGCCGATGATCGGCTTGCTGAAATCGCCGTCCCCAAACCCGACAGCCCGCAACATGGCCCGATTCGGGGAGCGCTGGATGCCCTGGGTGATGGCGGCGGAGCGAAGCATGGCCAAGGAAGATGGTGATGTGCAACCTACCCAGAAGCCTGCCCAGGCAGCCAGTCAGCCAGCGGATCCAGGACGCTGAGCCGTGATTGGAGCTGACCGGCGAATCTGGTGACCCTTCAGGGCTGGGTCTGCAGTTGCTCCAGCTGGCGGCGCACATCCTCGATGGCCTGGTTGAGCTGCTGGACCCGGTTGTGCAGAGGATCCTCCACCGGTTTGGCCTGCCCACCCTGCAGGCCCTGGAGCCCGGATTGCAGCCCCTGCAGCCCCGATTGCCGCAACACCCGCAGATGCCGCTGGGCCTGTCGGCGCCGGTCCGCCTCCGAGAGCAGCCACCAGGCCAGGCCGGCCGCGCCGAGAACGGCCCCCGCCATGGCACTGACCAGCACGGTGCCGCCACCGCTTTGACCTGAGGATCGATCCCGGGAGTCGGCCATCACGAAGGACCCTTCAGTGGAGTCAAAAGTTCAGTTCAGCCTAGGCATCCCGGCGTCCCGGTTCCATAGAGGCGTTGGGCCGCGTCACCGAAACCGGGAATGACCCGGCCCTGTTCATCGAGCTCCGGGTCGATGCAGGCGCAGTAGATGGTCACGTCCTCGAAGCGCTCCCCCACGGCCTTGAGACCGGGGGCCGACGCCAGGCTGGTGATCACCCGCAGGCGCTTGCCTTGAATGCCCATGCGGGACAGCCGCTCCAGCAGGGCCAGCAGGGTGGCTCCCCTCGCCAGCAACGGCAGAAACACCAACACCCCCACCCGTTCGCCCACCGCTTCGGGCAGATCGTCGAGGTACCAGTGGCTGCTGAGGGCCGAACCCGCTGCCGGCAGGCCGCCGATCACCTCCAGGCCCACATGGGCCACATGGCAGGCTGGCAAAACGGTCTGAGCCCCTTGCCACAGGCCCAGTCCCCCCCGCAGCACCGGAATGGCCAGCACGGGAATGGAGGCATCCACAACCCTGCCCTCGCAGGCCGCCAATGGCGTCTGCAGCGCCACGGGTCGCTCCGGCAACCAATCACGCAGCGCCTCGTAGGTGAGCCAGCGCCCGAGTTCGGCCATCGCCGTGGCGAACAGCGGCGCCGGCGTCTCGCGATCCCGCAACACGGTGAGCCAATGGGCAATCAAGGGATGGGGGGGAACCACCACCCGCATGGACATGCTCATGCCTGCCATAACTTGGGGCTGCAGCGTAACGGTGTGACCATGGCGACTCAACCCAGCATCGGCCTGAGCTGGCTGTGGGCTGCTGTTCTATCGGTGACGGCGCTGTTCCTGCCCTTGACTCTGGCCGCCATGCCCAGCTGGGCGATCACGGCTCCGGAGCTGCGGACCCAGGGCTCCGTGCAGGACTTGCAACAGGACATGCGGGGCCGCAATCTGCAGCAGAAGGAGTTTCTCAAGGCCGATCTCCAGGGCTTCAATTTCTCTGGGGCCGATCTGCGGGGTGCGGTGTTCAACGGCAGTGATCTGCGCTCCAGTGATCTCAGCGGAGCCGATCTTGAAAATGTGGTGGCTTTTGCCAGCCGCTTTGAGTCGACGGATCTTCACGACGCGGTGTTCAGCAACGCCATGTTGATGCAGAGCCATTTCCGCGACGCCCGCATTGATGGCGCCGATTTCAGTGACGCGGTGCTGGACCTGAGGGAGCAGAAAGCTCTCTGCGCCAGAGCCAGTGGCACCAATCCACGCACCGGTGTCAACACCCACGACAGCCTGGCTTGCCGTTGAACGCTGCAAACGCGCTGACTTGCTCCTGACCGAGCGATCGCTTCCTGCTATCTGGCCTCGAAACCGTTGCGCCGAGTTCGATCTGGATCGGAAGCGATCGCATTGTCAGGTTGGCGATCGCTGCACGACTCAGCGCTGACATCCGGTGTTGGCAGGACAGCCCATCCCACCTTGCCTGCACCAGGGGCCCGGCACATGTCCAACGGTGTGCGGCTGAGTGTGGATTTGCCAGCTGTTGGCTTCCGGTCCGCTTAGGTTGCAGGCAGTCGGTTCCGTGGGGGATCAGCCCACGGAGGTAACGGGGAAAGTCCGGTGTGTTGTCCTTCGCGATAACCAGTCCGGCACTGTCCCGCAGCTGTGATGGTCACCGCCGGTGATCGAGTCAGAACGCCCGCCGACGCTTGAATCCAACCAACCCGGCGAGGACCGGTATCCATGATGAATTCTTCCCCTCAAGGCCTCAGGCCTGCGGCCGCTGCCTGGATGGCGCCCCTGCTGCTGATTCCGGTGGCCCTGCTGTTCTCACCAGCCGCCCAGGCCCACCATCTCCTGAGCCTGCTGCATCTGACACCCTCGCCGCTTGCCGGCTTCTTGAGTGGCCTGGCCCATCCGGTGCTGGGACCCGACCATCTGCTGTTTCTGCTGGCCCTCTCCCTGGTGGGGTTGCGCCATCGCACCTCCTGGATGCTGGGGCTGCTGGCCACAGGGCTCTGTGGCAGTGCCCTGGGCCTGGTGATGCCCGGACTGCCCGGCGCCGAGGCGCTGGTGTCCTTCACCCTGGTGCTGATGGCTCTGGTGCTGATGGGCCGCCTGCCCCTGCTGGTGCTGATCCCCGCCTTTGCCTTGCATGGCTACGTCCTGAGCGCCTCGGTGCTCGGCTGGACCACCATGCCGATTGCCTTCTATCTGATCGGCCTGATGCTGGCTCAGGGGGGCCTGTTGTTGCTGTCGCTGACGGTGCTGCGTCGCCTGGGCGCCAGACTCACGGCCCCTGTGCAGCAGTTGCTGGCCGCTGCCCTGATTGGTTGCGGTGGCGCCTGGACCTGGTCGGCACTGGTCGGCTGAGATGGCAGCACCAACTGGAGCGCGCCTGCCGGTCACCGTGGTGACGGGCTTCCTTGGCGCCGGCAAGACCACCTTGTTGCGTCATCTGTTGCTGAACAGCGGCCAGCGCCTGGCCGTGCTGGTCAACGAATTCGGCGAAGTCGGCATTGACGGTGACCTGATCGCCAGCTGTGGCTTCTGCCCCGAAGAGGACCTCGATGGTCGGCTGGTGGAACTGGCCAATGGCTGCCTCTGTTGCACCGTGCAAGACGAGTTCCTGCCGACGATGGCGAAGTTGCTGGAGCAGGCGGATCGCCTCGATGGCATCGTCGTTGAAACCAGTGGTCTGGCCTTGCCAGAGCCCCTGGTGGCCGCTTTCAACTGGCCCGAGATCCGCACCCGGACCCGGGTCAACGCCGTCGTCACGGTGGTGGATGGCGAGGCCCTGGCAGCTGGCCATGTGGTCGGCGATCGGGGCTCGGTGGAGGCCCAGCGCCTGGCCGATCCCAGCCTTGATCACCTCAGTGCCATCGAGGACCTGTTCGACGATCAACTGCAGGCCGCCGACCTGGTGTTGATCAGCCGGGCCGATCGCATCAGCCCCGAGGCCCTGGCCGGGGTTCGAGAGGGCCTGCAAGGCCGCTTGCGCCAGGGCACTGCCCTGCTGCCGATGGCCAGGGGACTGATCGATCCGGCTCTGATCCTGGACGTCAGTGAGCTGCCAGGCCACCGCCATGGCAACCATCGCCACGGCAACCACGGCCACG
>CALPMR020000251.1 GCA_943324725.2 Bordetella parapertussis
AGGTTGCGCAGCTGGTCGCTGAGCGTTTCCAGGCGGACCTGGCCCCGGTTGCCGGTGACCTCGCGGATCAACCAGCTGGGGTCGTTGACCCGCAGCGTGAAGCTGCCGAAGCCCCGCAGCCGCACCGGTCCCAGTTCCGGGTCCCGCACGATCAGGGGATGGCGGGTGCCCCACTTGAGATCGGTGAACAGGCGGGTGGCGACGAAGTACACCTCCGCCTTGAACGGGCTCTCGCCGCCGAACGGCAGGGACAGCAGGCTGGTGAGGATCGGCAGATTGCGGGTCGCCAGCACGTGGCGGCCCGGTCCGAAGCTGTCGGTGATGCGGCCCTCGTTGACGAACACGGCCCACTGGCCTTCGCGCACGATCAGCTGGGAGCCGAGCCTCAGGGCATTGTCGTGGCGATCGAAGCGCCAGACGATCGTGCCCGCCTGGCCCAGGGATCCGTCATCGGGCCATTCGACGATGTCGATGCCTTCCCGCCGGATCGCCTGCCACAGATGGTCCATCGGCATGCTGTCCGGCCCACCGGGACGGTCGCAGGTCTGAGATCAGATTAAGCGGCCTGTTTCGGCGCAGCCTTAAAACTGGACAGACGCAGGTCGAACAGGCAGGATCATTGTTTGATGCGACAGCCCATGTCGCCATCTGATCCCCCTTCTGCTGTTGGCCCCGCGGGCGACGATGGCCTGATGGGTTGCCAGATCTGGCTTCTCGACGACGACAAGGCTCTCTGCTTCCTGCTGGAGCCGATTCTGAATTCCAGGGGCTGGCGGCCCCGCAGCTTCCATCGCCCCGATGATCTGCTCGGGGCCCTCGATGGTGGTGCCCCCGATCTGCTGGTGCTCGATCAGATGCTGCCGGACAAGCCCGGCACCCACGTCCTGGCCAACCTGCGCCAGGCGGGCTGGCGCTTTCCGGTGCTGATGCTCTCGGCTCTGGGGGCCCCGGCCGATCGCATCTGCGGCCTGGAGGTGGGGGCCGATGACTATCTCGCCAAGCCCTTCCTGCCCCGGGAGCTGCAGCTGCGCATCGAGAAGTTGCTGCAGCTGCATCCGCGCCATCGCCAGGCCCAGCGGCTCGAGGGGGCGTTCGCGATGGGACGGCTGCAGTTCGAGCCGGCCCAGTGCCGCCTCACCGGGGCCGATGGCCTCCAGTATCCGGTCAGTCGCGGTGCCGTGGCCCTGCTGCTGGCCTTCTGCCAGGCCCCCGATCAGGTGCTCAGCCGCGATCACCTGCTCGGGGCCAGCGGCAGCCTGGTGGATGCCAACACCAGTCGCAGCCTGGATGTGCGCCTGTCGCGGCTGCGGCGCCTGCTGGAGTCGATCTCGGAGGGAACGGTGCGGATCGAAACCGTGCGGGGGCTGGGTTATCGCCTCCATCTGGAAACCTCCCCTTGTCGTTGATTCCGCGCCGCCAGGAGCGGCCCCTGCTGCATCTCAGTGCCGGCGATCGCTGGCGATTGCTGCGATACGGCGCGGTGGGCACGTTGGTCAGCGCCCTGCTGCTGTTGCCCCTGAGCTGGTGGCTGCTGGCGCAGGCTGTCGGCGGCGTGGCCTGGGGGATGGTCTGGGGCGGCCTGGTGGTGCTGCTGGGGCTGCTGATCGGACTGCTGGCCTATCTGCGCCGTTGGGTGGAGCTGCCCCTGACTGCCCTGGTGCGCGGACTGCCCCAGGAGGCGGCACCCCGGATTGATCTGGTGCCGGAGGAGGGATTTGCACCCCTGCGGCTGTTGAGTCTGCGCATCAACCGCCTGCTGGAGCAGCTGAACAGCAATGCGGTGGCCCGCGAGGCGCTGCTGCGGGGGCTGGTGCACGACCTGCGCGGCCCGTTGACCCGCCTGATCCTGAGGGTGGAGCAGCTGCGGCTGGACTGCGAGGTGGATCCCGGCATGATTCAAGGGCTGTCTGGCGATATCGAGGCCCTGCGCAATCTCAGCGATCAGCTGGCGGCCCTCTCCGATGACGAGCCCCTGGAGAGCCGGGCGGTGGTGCTGGCCCTGGATGATCTCTGCCATCGCATCGCCGATACCTACGGCCATGGGCGTGTGGAGGTGCGAACCCCCCGGCTGATCGTGCGACTGGATCGGGGCTCCCTGCAGCGCACCCTCAACAATCTGATCGACAATGCCCTCGAATACGGCCAGCCGCCGGTGCAGATTTCAGCCCGTCTGGCGCGGCAAGGATTGCTGATTCTGGTCGAGGATCATGGTCATGGCATGCGTTCCTCGGAGCTGCTCTCGATGGTCCATCTGCCCCGGGCCGATGATCGCCAGGAAAGCCAGCATCGGGGCCTGGGGCTCTCGATTGCCCAGCACTTCTGCCGCCGCCATGGCGGGGTGCTGCATCTGGGCCAGTCCTCCCTTGGGGGCCTGGCGGTGGAACTGCATCTGCCCCTGTCGGTGCTGGTGAGCGGCACGGATCGGCGCCAGCATCGCCGGGCCCAGAGCCCGGCCCAGGAGCCGGACCCCTCCTCGGCAGGATGAGGGCAGCTGCGTTGAGCCCTTGAGCCCTTCCCCCTTCCCCCCCGGCTGGCAGGCCATCGCCGGCGGTCTCACCGCCCCCGAAGGCTTCCTGGCCGCCGGCATCACCGCCGGCCTCAAACCCAGCGGCAAAGCCGATCTCTGCTTGCTGCTGGCACCGGCCGGGGCGGTCTGCGCCGGCAGCTTCACCCTCAACCGGGTGCGAGCGGCCTGCGTCGATCTCTGCGCCGAGCGGCTGGCGGCCACGGGCGGCCGGGCCCGGGCCGTGCTCACCAACTCGGGCCAGGCCAATGCCTGCACCGGCGAGCGCGGCCTGATCGACAGCCTCACGGCCACGGCGGAGCTGGCCCAGAGGCTGGGCCTGGCGGTTGAGGAGGTGCTGATCTGCTCCACCGGCGTGATCGGCGTGCCGATTCCGATGGACACCCTGATTGCGGGCCTCGATCCGTTGGTGGCGGCCCTGAGCGAGGCGGGCGGTGAGGCGGCGGCCCGGGCGATTCTCACCACCGATCTGGTCGAGAAGCAGATCGCTCTGGAGGCCGACCTGGGCGGTCGCAAGGTGCGGATCGGCGGCATGGCCAAGGGTTCCGGCATGATCCACCCCGATATGGCGACGATGCTGGGCTATCTGAGCTGCGATGCCGGCCTGCCGGCCGAGCTGTGGCAGGCGATGGTGCGGCGGGCGGTGGATCGCTCCTTCAATGCGATCACGGTGGACGGCGACACCAGCACCAACGACACGTTCCTGGCCTTTGCAGCCGGTGAGCCCTTGAGCCCCGAATTCCATGACGCGCTGGAGGCCGGCCTGGCGGCGGTGTCGCAGCATCTGGCCCGGGCGATCGCCCGCGATGGCGAAGGGGCCACCTGCCTGGTCGAGGTGCGGGTGGAGGGGGCGGTTGAAGACGCCGCCGCCCGCGCCATCGCCCGCACCGTCTGCGGCTCCTCGCTGGTCAAGTGCGCCATCCACGGCCGCGATCCCAACTGGGGCCGGATCGTGGCCGCCGCCGGCCGGGCCGGGGTGCCCTTCGATCCGGAGGCGGTGGCCCTCTGGCTGGGCGAGCACCAGCTGATGGCGGCCGGCCAGCCGCTGAGCTTCGATCGGCCGGCCGCCAGCCAGTACATGAAGGATCGCGCCGCCGCCGCCTATCTCCTGGATGACACGGTGCTGATCCGGCTGGTGGTCGGCGAGGGCCCCGGCGAAGGGGTGGCCTGGGGCTGCGATCTCTCGGATCAGTACGTGCGGATCAACGCCGATTACACGACGTAGGTGGCAGCGACTGCACGGCAAGGCCTTTGAAGCGTCTCTCTTCCGTGTGTCACCAGCGTGTCACTTGATTCGGCTTCGCAAGATTTTCTATAGCCTCCCTTCCTGGGGGAGGCATGGCAGGGATTGCTCATATTCAGGCATTCGGCCTAGACTATTGAGCCCACTTAAATGAATGCCAATGCGCCTAGCGAATATGCTTTTGCTGCTAAACAAGGCTCGTTCATTTCTCGACAGGTATAAAGCTATTGACGCCAATATGCTGTCCGTTGTCTCTCGTCATTTGTGGCTACGGATGCAAGGAAAATCTATTCTCGCTCATCCATCTTCTGTGATCCTGGGATTAAAGAACATAGATTTTTCCGGTGGCACTCTTCGGATTGGAATGAACTATGTCGGCTTTGCGCACAGCGGGGACGTCGCATTCCTTAATATTGGGGGGGGGGGCGA
>CALPMR020000252.1 GCA_943324725.2 Bordetella parapertussis
ATCGCCGCCACGCCGGCTCCCACCGTGCCCAGCCCCAACAAGCCGATGCCGATGGTCATGCGTCGCAACCCTGCAAACCCGGCATCCTAGAAATCCAACAGGTGGTGCAGCAGGCAGGACGCCCTGGCGCCTTTGCGGCCAGCGCTCGGCTGCCATCGCCCCCAGCAGTCCAGCCGCCCTCCTGACGCCCGATGTCTTTCGCCCCCAGTGGTCTGGACCTGGCGCAGCGGTCTTTCGGTCTCGGGCCCTGCACCAGCTTCAGGCTCAGTCCGCCGCTGCTGCGCCAGCCGCGTCCGCCGTTGCTGCTGCGCTCGTCTCGGCCGACGGCGCGACGGCGGGCTCAGTCAGCAGGCTGCGGGCCTGGGCCTGCATCATCTTGAAGATGTTGAGGAAGCCATTGGCCCGCGACGGCGTCAGGCTGCCCTGCAGCCCCGTGTGGGCGATGAAGGCCGGATCGATGGCCACCACTTCGGCGGGGCTCAGCCCCTCCAGTCCTTCGATCAACAGGGCCAGCAGCCCCTTGGTGATCGCCGCATCGGAATCCCCCTGCCAGTGGAGGTGGCCGTCCTGCAACTGGCCCACCACATGCACCAGGGAGACGCAACCCCGCACCTTGTAGACCTCCTGTTGAAAGGCCTCCGGCAGGGGTTGGAGTTTCTTGGCCAGCCAGAGCACGTATTCATAGCGGCGTCTGGGATCGGTGGTGCTGCTGAGGCGCTCGACGATCCGATCGAGGGCGGCGCTGCCGGTGGTCACAGGAATGGGGGGCTCTCGGGGGCAGGGACGTCCATCAGGAATGCAGGCGCTGGCTGAGCAGAGATCCCAGCACCGCCGACGTCGACCATGATGACGTCAAGACTTCAGCCGTCAGGGACGCTGGCGGCGGATCAGCAGGCCGCCAGCGGCGCCGAGCAGACCCAGCAGACCCCAGCTGCCGAGATGGCGCAGGGCCAGCAGCGGCGAGGTTTCGCTGTGGCTGATGGCGGCGGCGGGCTGGGGGCTGCCGGGGGGAAGTTCCAGGTAGTCCTTGTGGCCCGGGCCCGCATCGATCTGAATCTCCCAGTCGGCATGGGCCTGGGCAGGCAGGCGGAAGCTGAGCTTGCCGGCGGCGTCGGTGTGGCCCAGCTGGATCGCTTCGCCACCGGGCACCAGCAGCCGCACGCTGGCATCGCCGGCGGGCAGCCCGTTGGAATAGCGGCTTTCCAGGCCGGCGGAGAGCGGACCGAGCCGTTGCAGACTGGATTCAAGGCCGTGGGCACGGGCGCCGGCCGGCAGCAGCAACAGGCTGGCGGACCCCAGCAGCAGGGGCAGCAGCAGACGGGTCATGGAGCGGCTGTTCAGGAGGCTTTCCAGCGACTATCGCTGCTTTTGCCCGCCTGCACCATCCGGGCGATCGAGCTGACCATCATCGACAGCGCATCGGGGGCTGCGCCGCGCACCTGCAGTTCGGCCGCCAGGATCCGCTCGGAGGCGGTGCGGGGCCGGCTGGCGCTCTCGAGATGGCGGCGCTCCAGGCTGGCGGGGGCTGGCTCGATACTCCTCAGGGCCTGGTTCTGCAGCGCGTTCAGGTCCAAAGGTGCGAGGTCGGTGCTGCGGGGATCCTGGCAAATCGGCGCCGCGATGGAGAGCCCCAGGCCGCACCGTTACAAGCTTGCAATGTTGGTGTCCTGGATCCAATGCAGGCCGGTCTCGTCCAGCCAGCCGGCGAAGGGCACATCCCAGCGATCCCGGGGCAGGGCCTCGACCACGCAGGCGGCGGGCAACACCGCCAGGGCCGGCAGTGCCCGCCAGGCCGGCTCGGCGCGCAGCCGGTCGTACCAGCCGCCGCCATAGCCCAGGCGGATCCCCTGCCGATCGATCGCCAGGGCCGGCACCAGCAGCAGGCCCAGAGCCTCGGGGCCCAGCTCTGCCGATGTGGGCGCCGGGATGCCGCAGTGATCCGCCGCCAGAAGGTCGCCGGGCTGCCAGGAGCGATAGAGCAGCCGTGCCGTTTGCGGTGATTCGGCCCCGACCGCCGGCAGGGCCAGGGGCAGGCCCAGTGCCGCCAGGGGGCGCAGATCCGGCTCCCCCGCCAGGGGCCAGTAGAGCCCCAGCCGCTGGCCGGCCGGCAGCAGGGCTGCAGGCAGCAGGGCTGCAGGCAGCAGGGCTGCCGGCAGCTGTCGCTGCGCCGCCGCCAGGATCAGGGCCTGGCTGTCGGCCAACGCGGCCAGCCGCAGCGCCCGGAAATGGCGCCGCAGCCTGATCTTTTCGGCCGCCCTGGCCGAATCGGCGGCTGTGCTCGCCGGGCTGTTCATGGCCGGCAGGCTCATCGCTGGAACCAGCCCGTCAGCGCCACCGCCAGGGCATCGGCGGCGTCATCGGGGCGGGGGGGATGGTCGAGAGCGAGTTCGCGCATCACCGCATCGAGCACCGCCTCCTTGTCGGCATGGCCGTGGCCGGCGACGGCGAGCTTGATCTGCATCGGCGGGTATTCGACCACCGGAATCTTGAAGCGGGCCAGGGTCATGATCAGCACGCCGCGGGCCTGGACCACGGCGATCGTGTTGCTGGAGCGATAGAAGAAGAACTTTTCCACCGAGGCCAGATCGGGTCGCCAGCGGCGAATCAAGGAGCGCAGATCGGCGGCGATCTCCACCATGCGATCGCCTTCGCTGCGGCCGGCCTCGGTGCGAATCATGCCGCAATCCAGCATGCGCTGGCTGCCCGCTCCGCCAGTCGCGCTGCGCTCTTCCACCTCGATCACGCCGTAGCCCACCCGGGCCAGGCCGGGGTCGATGCCGAGGATGATCATGGGGTCATTGTCCGTCGGCCGAGGCGCTCCGGGCGAGCAGGCGGGCCGGAGCCGGGGGAGACAGGCCGCCATCGGGGGAACGGCCTGGAGTGCCCGTGGATGGGAAGCTGGCGCCTGAGCGGCATGAAGTCCTTTCCGAGCTTGGGGCCGGGTGGTGTCCGGGCCAGCGTCAGGCTCCGCTGAGAACGCTGAGGCCCGTTGTCACCCACCCTTAAAAGAACGTCCGCTCAGAACAGCTGCACGGCGACATTCTGAACGCGGACGATCAGATCGTTGAAGTCGATGTCGCCGTTGCCTCCCGCCACCGCTTGGTCTTCAATGCCGAGCACCAGGTTGTTGGCACCGTTGCTGAGGCTGACCATCTGGGTGGCACCGCCTTGGTTGGCGGCGGCGAAGGAGGAGAAGATCTTGGTTTCATCCCCGTTCTGAACCAGAAGAACTCCGTAGCGCTCGCGGGTGTCGAGCGGCAGGCCGTTGAAGCTGGCAGAAGCCCCGAAGGCGGGCAAGGTGGCGGCATCGAGCAGCAGGCCCTCCTGCTTGGAGCGGGCCAGGGCCGCCTTGAGATAATCGCTGTCACCGGGATTGAAGTCGCCGACGCTGCCGGTGATCGAATCCACCGTGTAGAAGCCGAGGCTGTTGTCGTAGCCACCCAGGCGCTGCACCTCGATGGCGGCGGGAGTCGGAACGACGGAGGGGGCGTTGCCGGTGGCCTGCCAAAACACGCCGCTGACCCCACCGCTGAAGCTGGCGGTGACCTGGTTGCCATCGACCGCCAGATTGAGCAGGGCCAAGGAGACACCATCGCGGCTGGCGGTGGGGGTCCAGTCCGGGCCGCTGAGGTTCTGGGCGTCGGTGATTGAGCGGCTGCCGATGGCGCGGGCCTCGGTGGTTTGCCAGCCTTCAGCCTCGTTGGCCTTGGTTGGATTGAGGCTGCCGGCGCTGTCCCCCTGGGCATCGGCGATCAGGGTCAGGCTCCTGGCGCCGGCCTGGAGACCGAACGTCACCAGGCCGGCGCCACTGTCGGCGCGCCAGATGGTGAGGGGGGCGTCCTGGGAGAACTGAACCTGATTGCCGTTCAGCAGTTGGACGCTGCTCTGCCAGGTCAGGTCTGCTCCCAGCAGGGAAACCAGGGAATCTCTTGCCGTGGCATGGAGATTCAGCTGCAGGTTGATTTTGACCTGTTGATTGGGGCGGAAATCGTTATCCAGGTTCAGCAGGTTGTCCCCAGGTTTGATGATGCCTGAATCCGGGTTGAAGTCCTTGATTGAAACCTCTTGGCTTTTAGCGACGACGAGGGTGTCTGCACTGGTGCGGGTGCTGATCAGTAACTTGAGCTGCCCTTGCTCCCCGGTGTTGGTGTCGGCGCGCAACCGGAGCTGGGCTGTAGCGGCTA
>CALPMR020000253.1 GCA_943324725.2 Bordetella parapertussis
CGACGTCGCCGCATGCCACTCGCCATCCACGCCGATCTCGGCAACAACCAGCAGCCCTTCCAATACCTGCCACTGATGGAGCGGGTGCTGAGCCTCTATCCCGACAATCGCATCATCTGGATGCACCTGGGCCTGTCCAGGGAGCTGAGCGTGATCGATACCCGCCAGCATGTGGCCTTGCTTGAATCGCTGCTGGATCGCTACCCCCAGCTCTCCTTTGACCTGTCCTGGCGCGTGATTGATGACCAGGTGTTCAGTGATCCGGCTAAGCGCGATCTCTATGTCGGCCTGATCAATCGCTGGCCGCGCCGCTTCATCCCCGGCACCGATTTCGTGGCCGCCGCCGGCAAGGGCGAGGGGGTGTATCGGGACGAGCTGGCTGTCACCAGTGCCATCCTCGGCCGGGTCAACGATGAGGCCTTCCGCCGCATCGCCCTCGGTCAGAACTTCTTCGAGCTCGCCGGTCTTGAGGCCGTGGCGCCGCCGATCTGTCGGCCGGCGCGCTGAAGATGCGGATGCCTGCTTTCTCGGCTCTGCGCCATTTCTCTTCTCTGCATAGCGTTCGTCCGCTGCGCCAACCCCGTCGTCCCCTGCGCCGAACCCCCGGCCGTCGCCCCAGCGTTCTGCTGGCTGTGGTGGCTCTGGCTTTGGCCAGTGCTGGTTGTCAGCGGCTGCCGGTCAACCTGCAGGTGTCGATCTCGCCGGGGGCCGGTGCCGATCAGCTGTCGCGGCAGAGCCTCAACCGGCTGTCCAGCCAGATGGCGCGGGAGTTCATGCAGAACAATCCCGGCGTCAATCTGCACCTGCGCTACATCCCGGAGGCCCAGCTCCTGGATATCCTCTCAGCCCGTTCTTCGCTCGGGGTTGGTCCTGATCTGATGATCACCCGGGCGGCGCCGGCCCAGGCCCTCGCCCAGAAGGGTCTCAGCCGTCCCAGTGAACTGACGCCGGCCCAGCTTGCCCCCCTGGCGATCAAGTATCTGGCGGGGTTCCGCCAGGGCCATCGCTATCTGGCGCTGCCGTTCCTGGTGCAGCCGAGCCTGGCCTGCTACGACCGCCGGCGGATCGACGCGCCGCCCCAGCGCCTCGGCGACCTGGTGCGCCTGGCCTCCGAGGGCAAGCGCATCGGCCTGCCGCTGCTGTTCAACGAACTGCTGTGGACCGCCACCGGTTTCGGGGCTGAGGATCCGTTGATCCGGCTGCTCGATGGGGCCAGGGCGAGCAACGGCAAGCCGGGTCTGGAGCCTGCCGATCGCAAGGCCGCGCTCGCCTGGTTGCAGTGGCTCTACCGCGCCAATGTCGAGCCGACGCTCAAGTTCCTCGACAACGGCGATCAGCTGGTGCAGGCCCTGGAGGCCGGCAAGCTCGACTGGATCAGCTGCAACGCCACCGCCATCCGCCGCCTGCGGCGCGATCTGGGCGCCAACCTGGCCGTCTCCCCCTTGCCCAGGACCAAGGATGGCGAGCCTTCGCGGGCCTTCGCCCGGCTGCTGCTGATCAGCTTCGGGCGCGATTCCAACCCCGAGGAGCGGCGCGTGGCCCAGAAATTCGCCCTGTTCGTGCTCAATGACTACAGCCAGAACAACCTGATGGAACGCGCCGTCGGCAACATGCCCGTCAATCAGACCGTGATCGTGCCGGTCAAGAATGCGCCCGAACTGGCGGCGATGGAGCAGAGCCTGGCCAGCTCGATCGTGCCCGACTTCCGCAGCGGTGTGGGGGTGACGCGGCTGGCGCAGCCGATCAGCCAGCTGCTCAAGCAGACGATCTACGGCGATCTCCGTCCCGCCGAGGCCCTGCAACAGATCGAGGCTCTGGCCGAGGCCTCCCAACCTGGGGGGCAGGGTCGATGAACGAGCTTCTCTTTCTGATCGGCGGTTGGTTCGGCATGCTGATGCGGGGCGCGGTGCTCCTGCAGCTGGCCATCCTGGTGGCCGTCTTCCTGCTGCATCAGACCTGGAAACGGCGCCGCCGGCCCTCGCTGGCGAGCTGGCAGCCGCTGCTGGCCAAGCTGGTGGCGATCGGCATCCTGGCGCTGGCGGCGGCCCTGGTGGCCCTGCCCGGCATGGCCGCGGGGCTGATCGTTCTGGCGGCCCAGCTGTTGGCGGTGTGGACGGCGCTCGATGCCCTGCGTCTGATCCTGCGGCGCTTCCAGAACGTCGATGCGGTCGAGTCCTACTGGTTCCGGGCCGTGCGGCCCCTGTTTCTGGCAATGGCGCTGCTGCTGTGCATCGATCGCCTCGATGGCCTCCAGGCGATCGCCGATGTGCGGTTGATCGCGATGTTCGGCGAGCACTTCACCGTCGGTGGTGCCGCGTTGCTGGTCAGCCTGCCCTACTTCCTGGTGGTGCTCTCGGAGCTGCCGGTGCTGCTGCTGGGCTTGCTGCTGCAGCGCCTGATGGGGCTGAGCGCCGGCAACCGCAAGGTGTTCGAGCTGATCTTCCGCTACCTGCTGATCGGGGTGGGCGTGCTGTGGCTCGCCAACCAGATCGGCCTCAACGGCACCGCCATCGCCGCCATTGCCGGTGGCCTTTCGGTGGGCCTGGGCTTCGGCATCAAGGAGGTGTTCTCCAACTTCGTCAGTGGCCTGTGGCTGCTGTTCGAGGGCTCGGTGCGGCCCGGGGAGGTGCTGTTGTTTGAAGGGGATCACGTCGAGGTGCGTCAGCTCGGCCTGCGGGCCGCCACCCTCTGGCGCGAACGCGACAACGTCGAGCTGGTGGTGCCGAACCAGACGTTCTTCACGGACACCACCACCACCTTCACGGGCACCGATCGCATGCGCCGCAGTGAGGTGCAGGTGGGAGCCTCGTACCGGCATGACCCCGACCGGGTGATCGCCCTGCTGGAGGAGGTGGCGCGCGCCAATCCGCGCGTGTTGCCCCAGCCGGCGCCCAAGGGACTGCTGATCAACTACGGCGACTCCTCGATCGATTACGCCCTGCGCTTCTGGATCGCCAATCCGATGGAGAACGGCGGCATCTGCAGCGAGGTGCGCCGCGCCATCTGGCACGCCTTCCGGAAGCACGAGATCGAGATTCCTTTCCCCCAGCGGGTGCTGCATACCGGTACCGATGCCTGAAGGCCGGCGCTGGCCGCCCCTGTGTTCAGCTGCTCAGCGCACCCCCAGCCATTTGTGGCCCTGCAGGCTGAGGCGCCAGGCGGGGTGGCTGCGTACGAAGGCGATCGCCAGCTCCTGGCCCTGGTGACTGTCCCAGCCGGGCTGCAGCAGCAGGGCCGGGGGGGCCGGCAGCCGCTGGCGATCGGTGTCCGGGTCCGCCACGGTCTCCGTGGCAGCGGCGCTGGCGCCCAGGCGGCTTTCGACCTGGCGCCGCAGCGCCAGCGCCCGCTCGGCCATCGCCTCGGCGAAGGCCAGATCCGCCTCCCCCTCCACCACCACCTTGAGCTCGTGGCAGGCCGCCAGCAGCTGGTCGGTGGGGGGGCGGTGGCGCTTGGGCGAAAGGGTGATCCAGTCGAAATGGCCGCTGAGCGGATCGACGCCGCTGGTCTCCAGATGCAGGGGCAAGGGCAGGGGAAGGCCCGTCTGCTGTGCCTGCCCTGCCGGCAGCCCACCGTCTGCCCCGTTCCCGCCCTCGGCCTCGCTGCGCCTGGCCTGCCGCAGTGCGGTGCAGAGGCCATCGAGATCGTGATGGAGCGGCTCACCTCCGGAGATCACCACGAAGGCGGCACCGTCGGCGGCGGCCTGGTGGGCTTCAGCTGCAAGCGCGCTGATGGTGCGGTGCGGGTGTACGCCCGCCGGCCAGGAGTGCTTGGTGTCGCACCAACTGCAGCCCACCGTGCAACCCGCCAGGCGGATGAAGAAGGCACTGCGGCCGGCGTGCAGGCCCTCGCCCTGGAGCGAGTGGAAGGTTTCCACAATCGGCAGGGACAGAGGCACCGAGGCGATCACGGACAAACGGGCGGAGCGGCGGACCGCGGCGGACGGCCGTCTCAGCCTGGCAGCCGCCTCGCCGGGCTGGAGGCCGGACCGATCGCGACTGACTCCGCGCCGGCATCGGCCTGCAGCAGGACCAGATCCAGCCCTGCCTCGATGAACTGCTGGTGGGTTGGCTCGGCGTTTGATCACGTCATGCCTACGCCTAAAACCGGCATCGGGCTGCCGCTGAATGCCCAGAAGCTGACCCTGCGCAACCCCGC
>CALPMR020000254.1 GCA_943324725.2 Bordetella parapertussis
GATCCCTGGGTGGATCCGCTCGAAGCCCGCCGCCAGTACGGCCTCGAGGTGCGCCCCAGCCCGGTGGGTGCCGGCCCCTACCGGGCGGTGGTGGTGGCAGTGGCGCATCACCAGTTCGCCGAGCAGAGCCCGGCCCAGTGGCAGGCCCTGCTGGAACCCGGCGCCGTGCTGCTGGACCTCAAGGGCATCGTGCCGCGCCAGCTGCAGCCCATGCGCCTCTGAATGCCTGGGGTGGCCCCGCTTGAACACCGACCGCTGGTACTACCGGGTTTTCCAGAGCGCCCCCGACCTGATCCGCTCACTGCTGCCCGGCTCAGCCGCCGCCAATGCGCTGAGCCTCGACCCAGGCGCTCCCGGGGATCAGCTCTATCGCTTTGAAGCGCTCGAAATCAAAGAGCTCAGCCACCGCCTCGACGGCGTGCTCTGGCCGAGGGAAACCACCGGCTGCGCCGAAACCGGCAGCCCGGAGTTCCCCGTAGTGCTGCTGGAGGTGGTGGTGATCACACCACACCGGCGGATCGGCCTCGGCCCTGAGCCACCAGGCGCCGCACGGGGTGCAGCCCTAACCTGAATTCATCGCCAGCACAGGTCATGAAGCGTCAGTTCAATGTGGTGGTAGAGCGCGACGCGGAAGGGTTTTTCGTGGCCACGGTGCCGAGCCTGCCTGGCTGCCACACCCAGGCACGATCGCTGGATCAGCTGATGGAACGCGTGCGTGAGGCGATCGAGCTCTACCTCGAAGTGGAAGGCGAGCCCGGCGGGGAGCTGGATTTTGTGGGGGTTCAGCGCGTCTGCGTGGAGGCATGAGCCGTCTGCCAGCACTCACCGGCAAGCAACTGGTCGCTGTGCTGCAGCAGTTGGGGTTTGAAAGCCTCCGGGTGAAAGGCAGCCATCACTTCCTCCGCCATCCAGATGGCAGAACCACGGTGGTGCCCATCCATGCCGGGGAAACGATTGGCCCCGGATTGCTGAACAGCATCCTGCGTCAGGTGAAGATCACCCGCGACTGCCGCGCGCGGGTGACGGCGCGCATCCACAGCCAGGGGCCGGAGGCGATCCGCATCCAGATCCAGCAGAGCGGCCAGCTGCTGGCAGTGGTGCCGGTTGGCGCGGCTTTGAGCGACTGGGGCGAACCTGGATTGGCTTCCCCCTGAGCCGCCAGGCTCCCCAGCCCGAACAAACCCCTCAGCCACCACCCGCCAACGGGGCTCCTCACGCAGCAAGACACTCACGGGCTGCAGCCCCAACCAACCCCTAGCCGCAGCAACCTTTTTCGCCAGCCAGCGCCGCTACCGTTAATTACCGAGCGCGTGGACCTACCGGCTCTTGCAGAACGGTCCTGATCAACTCTGCGCACTGCTGACAGACGACCTGGGCGCCAGGGTTCTGGCGGCAGGAACGCTGCGAAGGCCCTACGCTGCATCCACAGCTGGAAGCCCTGAATGAGTGGGGGCTGACCCCTTGCCGCCATTGGAGTTTGAGTGGGATGACAACAAAAGCCAGCAAACCTTCCAAGACCGTGGTTTCGACTTTGGGTTTGCCACCCAGGCCTTCTCAGACCGCTCGGGTTTCAGAGAACCCGATCAACGGCTCCCCTACGGCGAAGATCGGTTTCGTTTCTACGGTGAGATCCAGGGGAAACTCTTCGTTGTCGTCTACACCGAGCGGCAAGGACGGATCCGAATCATCTCGGCTCGAAAAGCCAACACTCGTGAAATACAGGCTCACGGCCAACGGCGAGCTGATGCGCCAGAAGCCTGACGGGACTTGGGATGCCGCCACAGCACGGGCCGACTGGGACCGGATCGACAGCACGACTGATGCTGAGATTGAGCGGCAGGAAATCGCTGATTTAGTGGAAGCAGCGTTGCATCTTCAGGTGGGTGGTCTCCCTGCTCTGGCTGCGCGCCTGGATGTGAGCCCATCGTCTGTGAGGCGTTGGCGCCGTGCACGTGTGATGCCCTCGGCTGCTCATCAGCAGCGTCTGCATAACCTCCTCACGACGCTGTAGCCGCAGGTGCAGCATCTCGAGGCCTTGAGCCAGCAGCCCAACCTCGACCCCCTGCTCAACTTGCTCACCCTGCCGGTGAGGCCTGAGAGCGAACTGGCGGCCACCAGTCAGCAGATTCTGGCCAGCCGTCCTGATCTAGACACGGTTGTGCTGCCTATGCTGGTGCAACGGTTTCCTGAACTCACCGAGGAGCAAATCATGGTGATCGCCGGCATTCCCCGAGAAGAGATCCGCCATACGCGGGCGGTGCAGGACTGGCTGGCTGAGGGCCGCCAAGAGGGCGAAGCCCGCGAAGCCGCCAAGATGGCACTCCGCCAACTCAACCGCCGCTGCGGCCCCCTCACAGGCGCCACCACCGCCGAGATCCAAGCCCTACCAGTGGAGAAGTTGGAAGCCCTGGCCGATGCCCTGCTCGACTTCCAGGGCCCGGCAGACCTGGCCGCCTGGCTGGCCGCCAATACCACCAACCCCGCCTGACGTCGCATCAGTAGGCCGAGTCGTGATCGGGGTAGAGCGACAGCAACCGCAGCGAGGGGCCATCGCGCCAGGCCACGGCCCAGGCAGCTTTGGCTGATCCTCAGCGAATACAGACGTTCACCCGCAGGGCCCTGCCGGTTCTGTATCAGCTCCGAGCGCAGGCCCTTGCTTTACAAAGCGGCCTTGGGCTCGGTACCGCTTTTGACTCTCCCCTTCTGGGTGGCGGTGGCTTTTGCAGCCAGCATGGGGGCCGGGTTGTGGCTGGCCAGCTTGAATGTGCAATATCGCGACTTCAGGTATGTGGTGCCGTTTCTGGTGCAGTTTGGCCTTTATGTGAGCCCGGTGGGTTTCTCCAGTGCGATTGTGCCGGCCAAGTGGCAGCTTCTCTATGCGCTCAACCCGATGGTGGGGGTGATCGAGGGGTTCCGCTGGGCAATTATTGGCCGAGGGGCTTAGATCAACCCGCTGGGTTTTGGCTTATCGATGGCGATCGTGCTGCTGTTGCTGGTCACCGGGATTCGCCAGTTCCGGCGCATGGAGAAGCGGTTTGCGGATGTGATCTGAGCGCGCGGGATCTGAACCTCGTCTCACCCGCCTGCGTCATTTGGGGCTAGTATCGACTCAAATGACGCCGGCCGGAGCGTTCTGCCCTTGGCACTTGCGATCCCTGTTCCCACGCGCGAAGAAGCCCCTGAAGCCAGCTTGGGCCAAGCCTTCTGGCAACGCGCTGCCGAGCTCGGCGCCCTGGATGAGCAGCAGCGCTTGGCAGCGATTGAGCAGGGCTGGAGCAGCAGCTGGCTGGCGGCCCTGCGGCAGCACCTGCACCTCAAGCCGGCAGACCTGGAGCCATTGCTGGCCCTCTCGGAGGCCACGATGGCTCGCCGCAGCCGCGAGCAGGCGGCCCTGGATCTGGTCGCCTCCGAACGACTGGACCGCCTGGTGGAGGTGATCAGCCTGGCCTACGGCGTGTTTGAGCAGCCAGCCAGCACCGAGGCCTGGCTCAAGGCACCCCACCCGCTGCTCCATCAAGCAAGGCCACTGCAGCACTGCCGCACCGCGATCGGCGCGGGCCAGGTGCGGCGCCTACTGCAGGCCCTGGAGCAGGGCGCCCCGGTGTGAGTCAACCGTTTGGACAAAGTGTGTGATTAGTGCCTGGCGGCTGAGCAAGGCCCGCTACGCCGGAGATCTCACGGGCCAGGGAGCGGCGCGCGATGGTCAGCGCTGGAACCAACCCGGGCAGCGGGCGGTGTATCTGGGGATGACGCCCGAGATCACGGTGCTGGAGGTGCTGGTGCACCTCAACGGCGTCCTCAGCGCCCCGCTGGTGCTGTGTGGCTACGACGTACCCGATACACCGGGCCTGATCAAGGAAGTCGATCCCAATGCCCTGCCGGAGGGCTGGAACGCCGTCCCCCATGGCCAGGCCTGCGCCGCCTTTGGCGGCGACTGGCTGCGGGCCGGGCAGCAGGTGGGCCTGGTGCTGCCTTCGGTGGTGGTGCCCCAGGCCCGCAACCTGCTGCTCAACCCCCTGCACCCAGCGATGGCGCATGTGGCGCTGGTGCACCAGGAGCCCTTCCAGCTAGATCAACGGCTGGGCTGACCCACCCTCTCTCTTTTTTCATGACCCCCCACCCCCCTGCA
>CALPMR020000255.1 GCA_943324725.2 Bordetella parapertussis
ATCCGCAGCTGGAGCGGCGAACTGGAAGCCCAGCAACAGAAGCCGCATGCAGCAATGAAGCAAAACTGAGCCAACAGTTGCAGCTCAGATTACTGAGCCTCTAAGGTGCCAGGAGAGCGGGCAACGGTCCCGCCGCCACAGCCATGTCACCCACAACCCCAGAGGGGCTGTCAGCAGCGGGACCACCCGCTGCTGGGCCACCACCCGGCTCCCGTCAAAGCACCGCGGATCCTGCTGCCCTGCTCCAGCACCAAAGAACCGCCGAATGCGAGCTGGCCGAGGCCCTCGCTCAGTTCCAGTCCGAGGTCACACCAGCCAGCGAGATGAGCCTGCCGGCGGTGGTCGAGGCCGCCCGCGGCGCCTTCCGGCTCGGCTTTGCCTACACCTCTTGCCGCGGTCTTGATGACGACGGCCAGCCGCTGCTCGAGGTGACGGTGATGCACCGCGGCGGCGATCAACTCAGCAGCCAGGTGCGGCTTGAAGTCGGCGACCCCGAACAGGAGTTCACCCAGGCCGCACGGCTGCTGGCGCAGCTGCTGGGCATCCCGGTCCTTCCTGTGGCGACACAGGCTCAGCCACGTAAGGCTGAGCCGTTGCAGTCGGCCGCCACGGCCCAGGCTGCGACAGCCGTAACGGCGGTTACGCCTGTAACGGAGGCGGAGTCACAGGAGCCCCCGCAGATCCAGGCCGCTGAGCCGGCGTCAGATGCACCCGTTGCTCCAGCGCCTGCCACACCGGTCACGGAACCAGACCCCACTGCGGCTGCGGCATCGGCAACAGCCGTAGCAACCGAGTCGACCAAGCCCGCCCACGCAGCAGCCGCCACCGACCCCATCGGCCCCGGCTCCCCGGATGCCCCCGGCACGGAGGAGTCCCTGCGGCCCTTGGCAGAAGAGGAGCGGGAAATGCTTGTCCCGCGTCAACCCCCTTGGCCGATTGGCGTCAATCAAGTTGGCCGGTGAGTGGATCTGATCGCCCCCCGGTTGTCGCCGGCGACAACCGGGGGGCGATGACGCTGGAGGCGACACGAAAACTGAGCCACCCATCAGTCCGAGCCATTGCCAGCACTGACTTCCTCTGATCGGTACCAGGCGACAACCACGTTGGCCGGTTAGGCGCCGAGACCTCCGCTGAACCTTGTCGCGGAGCGCACGAGCCGGCGGACCCCGCAGTCCGCCGGCAGCGCGGAGCGCACCACCGAGGTCTGGTGCCATCGGCGCCAGGTTGTCGCCGGACGACAATCTCCCGGGCTGTTCTCCGCTTCTCTACGGCTGCTCCGGCTGTTTGCTGCCGCTGCGCCGGCTGGCCTGGGCGCGGCGGTGGCTTTCGCCGCTGATTTCGACGATGTGGCAGTGGTGCACCAATCGGTCCACCGCTGCGACGGTCATTGAGCTGCTGGGGAAGATCTCATCCCAGGCGGTGAACGGCTGGTTGGCGGTGATCAGCAGCGAGCGACGCTCGTAGCGGTGGCAGATCAGTTCAAACAGCACGCTGCTCTCCTGCTCATCCCGCCGCACATAGCCGATGTCGTCGATCAGCAGCAGCGGGTAGCGATCCAGCCGCTCCAGCGCTGCCGGCAGGTTGTACTCGGCGCGGGCCTTCTGCAGTTCCTGCACCAGGCTGGTGGCGGGATAGAAGCGGCAGGCCTGATCCAGACCGATCTGCGCCAGGGCGATGCCGACCGCCAGGTGTGTCTTGCCCACACCGCTGGGGCCGAACAGCAGCACGTTCTCGCCCCGCTGCAGCCACTCGCTCTGACGGCTCAGAGCCTCCAGCTCCTGCCAGTTGCCTGCCTCAATCCGTCCGCCATGCTCGTAGTCCGCCAGCACCTTGCTCCAGGGCAGATGGGCCGCTCGCAGCAGCCGTTGCTGGCGGGCCTGCTGGCGTTGCTCCACCTCCTGCTCGCAGAGGACATAGAGAAACTGGCTGGGGCTCCAGCCCTCCGCCTCAGCCTGCGCAGCGAGGCTCTGCCAATGGGAGCGGATCCATGCCAGCCGCAGCTGCCGCATCAGGATCGGCAGGGCGGCTTCCGCCGCCTGGGGCCGCGGGACGGAGGACAAGGAGGTCGTCATAGCTTTCCAGGTTGTGTTGAGAAATGCGTTGCGGTGGCAGGGGGCGATGGGGCGGCAGGCGGAAGCGTTGCTGCAGCCCCGCCAGCGACAGCCCCTGCCGTTGATGGGCCTTCTGGAGCCAGGTCAGCACCGGCTCGTAGCCCGTCAGGCGGCAGCCCACATGCAGCGCCTCGACCATCAGGCGAGCCGCGGTGTCACGGTCACCGCCGCTGCGCAACTGCTGCCACAGCTGCCACCAGCGTTCATCAGGAAACAGCTCTCGCTGGTAGCTGCAGTGCAGCAACGCCCGGGGCTTACGCCTGAGCGCATCGATCAGGTGCTCCAGATCAATGCTCCACGCCCGCCCGTGGCGTTCCTCTCCGCCGTGGCGCCGCACCAGTTCGCAGGCGATCTGCCGGCCCAGAAGCAGCTGCAGCCGGTCGTGGAAGATCCGCACTGTCAGCCGCTGGCCGATCAGCCGCGGCGGCACCGAATACACCACCTTGCGCACCTCGATCGTGCTGGTTCGACGCACCGTGAGCTGCTCGATGTCGTAATCGACAAAGCGAAACGGCGGCAACGGCCGCAGCGCCGATTTCTCTTGCTCCAGCCGGATCAGACGCGGTCGGTTGTAAGCAGCGATCACGGCGGCCAGGAAAGCCTGATAGGCCGCCAGCGTCTCGAAATCGCTGCTGCCGCGTAGCAGCAGCGCCTGCTCGATCCGCCGTTTGAGATGGCCATGGGGGCTTTCCACACGGCCGTTTTCATGGGCCACACCGCAGTTGTTGCGGCTGTAGGCCAGGCCGTAGTGGCTGCACAGGGCGTGGTAGCGGCGGGTGATATCGGCACTGAAACTGCCGTTGCGGTTGCGGCAGGCTGCCGACAACCGGTCGGTTCTCAGTTCAGCAGGCGCCCCACAGCAGGCAGCCAGAGCATTCTGCAGGCCTTCTGAGAGAGCAACGAAACTCTCGCCGCCCTGCACTACCTGCGCATAGCTCCAGCCGCTCCAAGCCAGGCGGTAGTGGAACAGCAGATGGGGGAACACCTGGCCGGCGATCGTCACCTCCACACCCTTGAGCTGGGTGAAGTCACAGAAGGCGATCTCACCGGGCTCGTAGCTCAAAGGGAAGATCACCTCCTGGTCCGGACCGTGCAACGCCTTCCACTCCCGCACCCGACGCTGCAGGGTCCGATGCAGTGGAATCCAGTCCACATCAGGCTTCTGCTGCTGCAGGTGCTCCAGCAGCGTGATCGGCGTCAGCGCTGGTGCACGCCGCAGCAACGGCACCAGATCGTCCTCCCACACCCCCGCCAATGGGTCGGGACGGGTCCGGCCACGGGGCTGATTCGCCTGGGGCTGGAGTTGATTCTTATCAATCCGGCGGGCACTGCGCACTGAGATGCCCGCCGCTGCAGCAGCAGCCTCCTGGCTGCTGCCACCTCGTCGTTTCGTCATGAACAGATTGCGTTGGTGGCTCGTCAGTGGTGCCGGCATCCCCTGGGCCCTGCGCATTGGCACCAGGGTCTCCAGCACTCACCAAACCGGCCAACGAGCTTGTCGCCGACCGGCCAACTTCATTGTCGCCGGACAGCAGCGGTTACTAAGAGAAGAGATTCAGACTCGCTTCAAGACCAATGTGGTGAAGCAGAATCGATTCAGCGACCTTCTGCAGGCAGCACTCAAGAAATATTCCAACCGCTCTATTGAGGCGGCACAGGTGATCGAGGAACTGATTGCGATCGCCAAGGAGTTCCGTGATGAAGCAGAACGAGTGGAGGCGATGGGGTTATCTGCTGCTGAAGTTGCCTTCTACGACGCCTTGGCAAACAACAAGTCAGCACACGATCTGATGGGTGATGAGGTGCTGATTAAGATGGCACGGGAACTGGCAGAAAAACTTCGGGGCAATCTCAAGATTGATTGGCAATATAAGGAAAATGTAAGAGCAAAACTGCGAACACTAATCAAGGCGCTGCTCAAACGCTATAAGTATCCGCCTGATCAGGAACCAGCAGCGATTGAGTTGGTCTTGCGGCAAACTGAGGCAATATCAGAGGAGTGGGCAAGGGAGG
>CALPMR020000256.1 GCA_943324725.2 Bordetella parapertussis
TGCCCGGCGGCACTAGGGCATCCGCTCGGATCTTCCGTGGCTTAGCTTGTTGACCTGCTTGAGGCTGACGGCTGGGTCTGAATGGTCACTGAAGAGCAGTTGGAGGCCCTGGATCTGTTGCTATGGCTGGGTAATGGCCAGTTGGCCGGAGCGCGACAATCGTGCAATCAGAGCTCGATTTCGCGTCGAATTGCCAGCTGTCTGGAGATCCTGAGGGTACGGCTGAAGCGCCAGGATGGCCACTACGTGCTCTCGGAAACCAGGGACTACCTGCTGCTCGAGCGCCAGCTCCACCAGCTGCTGCGCCTGCGCGCCGGCGAGCGGCTGCGCTTGGAGGCCACCCACTGCGTCAGCCATGTGCTGCTGCAGGCACCGCTGCCGGGCTGGATGCTGGGCAGCTTCGATCACCGCAGTGTCGAGCGCATGTTCGAGCTGCTGCGCCAGCGGGTGATCGATGCCTGGATCACCAGCGACACCTTCGATCTGCCCGCTGCCGATGACCCGGATCTGGCGGTGATTCAGCTGACCCACTGGCCCGCCTGGGTGCTGGCGGACGCCCACCATCCCCTCTGCCAGGTGTCGGGGCTGAGCAATGGCGATCTCGATCGCTTTCCGGTGCTGGCTTTCCCCGAGACGATCTATCCGGTGATGGCGGGGGCGCTGGATGCCATCGGCTTCGGGGCCAGCCATACCCGCCTGGCCCGCTACGACCGCGGCAGCTGGAACCGCTGCACTGCCGACGAGGTCACCCTCTCGTTCGGCGGATCGGTCAGTGCCCATGGCTCCCCCGGCCAGGTGAGGCTCGCGTGGGATCTGGAGCTCTTCAGCGGTGAGGCCCTGGTGCTGCGGCGGGATCTGATCTCCCATCTGCAGGTGGCGCTGCTGGTGGAGCAGCTGCGTCAGCGTTTTCTGCAGCTTCAGGCCCATGGCCTGGACATGACCCTGCTGGTCTGAGGTCGGCGCCGCCGTTTCCTGCCACTCTGACTGCGCCTACCGTCGCTCGACATCGCCACCATGTCCGAATCCTGGGCCTTCGAAACCAAGCAGATCCACGCCGGTCAGGTTCCTGATCCCGTCACGAAGGCCCGCGCCCTGCCGATCTTTCAGACCACCTCCTACACCTTCGACAGCGCCGACCACGCCGCCAACCTCTTTGCCCTGCGGGAGCTGGGCAACGTCTACACACGGTTGATGAATCCCACCCAGGCGGTCGTCGAGGAGCGGATCGCCGCCCTGGAGGGGGGCGTGGGTGCCCTGATGGTGGCCAGTGGCCAGGCGGCCGAAAGCCTGGCGATTCTCAACCTGGCCGAGGCCGGTGACCACATCGTCGCCAGCCCCTCGCTCTACGGCGGCACCATCAACCTGCTGCGCCATACCCTGCCCCGCTTCGGCATCGCCGTCTCCTTCGTCGACGATCACGCCGATGCCGAGGCCTGGAAGCGGGCGGTGCGGCCCAACACCAAGGCGTTCTTCGGTGAGACGATCGCCAATCCCAGCACCGAGGTGCTCAATCTGGAGCTGGTGGCGGCGATCGCCCATGGGGTCGGGGTGCCGTTGATCGTCGACAACACCGTGGCCACGCCCTATCTGCTGCGGCCGATCGAATGGGGCGCCGACATCGTCGTCCATTCGGCCACCAAGTATCTCGGCGGCCATGGCACCGCCATCGCCGGCGTGATCGTCGACAGCGGCCGCTTCGATTTTTCAGCCCATCCCGAGCGCTTCCCCCGCTTCAACCAGCCCGATCCCAGCTATCACGGCCTGGTCTTCGGTCGCGATTTCGGCGCCGCCGGCGCCTTCGGCGTCAACCTGGCCTACATCCTCAAGGCCCGGGTCGATCTGCTGCGCGATCTCGGGCCGGCGGTGGCGCCGTTCAATGCCTGGCTGATCGCCCAGGGGCTGGAAACGTTGTCGCTGCGCATGGAGCGCCACAGCCACAACGCCCTGGCGGTGGCCCACTGGCTGGCGGCCCGACCCGAGGTCACCACGGTGCAGTACGCCGGCCTGCCCACCAGTCCCTGGCATGGCCTGGCGCGCAAGTACGCCCCGCTCGGTTGCTCCGGCCTGCTCACCTTCGAGCTGGCCGCTGGCCTGGAGGCGGGTCGCCGCTTTGTGGAGGCCCTGCAACTCCACAGCCATGTGGCCAACATCGGCGATGTGCGCAGCCTGGTGCTGCAGCCGGCCACCACCACCCACTCCCAGCTGAGCGAGGAGGAACTGCGGGCCTCCGGCGTCACCCCCGGTCAGATCCGGCTGTGTGTGGGCATCGAGGCGCTGGTCGACATCCTGGCGGATCTGGAGAAGGGCTTCGCCGCCCTGGATTGAATTCTCGCCCCGGCCGGCTCGCAGGGGCCGCCTCTGCCGGGCTGGATTTCAGGGCCATCATGGAAGCAGTTCTCCGGTGGCCCGTGCCTGATTCCGTCCGTCAGCCTGAAGGCGCTGCCGCCCCCGCCACCGCGGACCCCAGCCCCGCGCCTCCTGCGACGGCAGCTCCGGCCGTGGCTCAGGGGCCGCCCCAGCGCCAGGGCGGCTGGCCGCTGCCGCTGAAAATCCTGCTGGCGGCGGTGCTGCTGGGCTTCGTCTGGTCGCCGTTTCTGGCGATGTTGATGCGCCTCTCCCACGTCAACCCCGATCTGGCCCCCACGGGCCAGCCGCTCGGCAGCCCCGATCTGGCGCCGCCGCTCACTCCGGGCGGGGCTCCTGCGGCAGGCGGCCGACAATCCCCAGCTCCCAGCCCTTGATGATCCGGTAGATCGTCGGCACCACGAACAGGCTGAGGGCGGTGGCCACCAGCAGGCCGCTGAACACCACGGTGCCGATGCTGATGCGGCTGGAGGCGCCGGAGCCCGTGGCGAACACCAGGGGTAGGAAGCCCGCCAGGGAGGAGAAGGCCGTCAGCAGGATCGGCCGCAGACGGGCGACGGCGGCGCCGTGGATCGCCGCATCGAGGCCCTGGCCTTCGCGCAGTCGCTGGTTGGCGAACTCGACGATCAGGATGCCGTTCTTGGCCGCCAGGCTCGCCAGCACCAGCAGGCCCATCTGGCCGTAGACATCGAGGGCCAGACCGCGCAGGGCCAGACCGGAGATCGCCCCCAGCAGGGCCAGGGGCACGGTGACCAGGATGATCAGCGGATCGAGGAAGTTTTCATACAGCGCCGCCAGCACCATGGCCATCACCAGGATGCCGAGGGCGAAAACACGCACGTTGCTGCCGCCGGCGCGGGTTTCTTCGCGGGCCAGACCAGCCCATTCGAGGCTGATCGCATCGCTGTCGAGGCGCTGCTTGACCTCTTCGAGCAGGGCCATCGCCTGGCCACTGCTCACGCCTCGGCGCGGCAGGGCGCGGATGCTGATCGAACGCACCAGCCGGGTGTGGTTGATGCTGCTGGGGCCGCTCCCCGGCTCGATCCGCACCAGCTGGCTGAGGGGCACCAGCGTGCCTTCCCGGCTGCGTACCGGTAGGGCGAGTACGTCGTTGGCATCGTGGCGGGAGGGGCCATCGAGCTGCACGATCACGCGCCGCACCTGGTCCGATTCAAAGGTGTCGTTGACGTAGTCGCTGCCGAAGCTGGCGCCGAGGGTGTCCACCAGGGTCGAGAGATCCACCCCCAGGGAGGCCAGGCGCAGGCGATCCGGTACCAGGCGCAGCTGGGGGGCGCCGGCGCTGAAGCGGGTGGACACCCGCTCAAAGGCGGGCTGGCCCTGCAGCCGAGTGGCCTGGGCGGCGGCGATGAAGCTGCGAGCCTCCTGCTCGAAAGCCGCCAGGCTGAGCTGGCCGTTGCTGGTGTCGAGCAGTTCCAGTTCCAGGCCGCCTTCGCTGCTGAAGCCGCGCACGCTGGGGGCCTCGCTCAGTTGCACCACGGCCGTGCGGATGCGGCGTTGCAGTTGCTTGTTGATCCGCTCCGCCAGCACGGCGCTGCTCTGGTCTTTGCCGGGGCGTTCATCCACCGGCTTGAGCCTGAGGAAGAACTGCCCCTTGTTGGGGCTGCTGTCACCGAAGGAGCGGCCGGCGTAGAAGTTGGCGCTGGCGATCAGCGGTTCCTGTTGCGCCACCGCCCGCACCTGCTCCAGCACCTGCTGGGTCTGGCCGATGGCCA
>CALPMR020000257.1 GCA_943324725.2 Bordetella parapertussis
AGTTGGCCTGGGCGCCGCTGTGGGGCTGCACATTCGCCCAGGCGGCACCGAACAGCTGCATGGCCCGCTTGATCGCCAGCTCCTCGATGGCGTCGACGTGCTCACAGCCGCCGTAGTAACGCTTGTGGGGCAGGCCTTCGGCGTACTTGTTGGTGAGCACCGAGCCCTGGGCCTCCATCACGGCCAGGGAGGCGAAGTTCTCGCTGGCGATCAGCTCCAGGTGGGTCTGCTGGCGCTCCAGCTCCTTGGCGATCAGCTCGGCAATGGCGGGATCAGCACTGCTGAGAGGGGTGTCGATCAGGTCCGCCATGGGAGCCGCACGGAAGTGATTTGATCGTAGGCACTGGCGAGGTCGGCCCCGACGGCGGTGTGCCGCCCCGCACCGGCCGGAGCACAGGTCAGGGCCAGGCCCTTGTCAGGGCTGGTGTCAACGCCAGCCAGTGCCGAGGCAAGGCCGAACCAGGCCAGGGATGGCGAGACCAAAAAAAAGCCGCCCCTCGGGACGGCTGGACAAAAAACGCGCCTGGAGAGATTCGAACTCCCGACCCTCTGATCCGTAGTCAGATGCTCTAATCCGCTGAGCTACAAGCGCCTGCCTGCTCATTCTCACCGCATAGGGTGCCCATCCGTCAACCAGGCTGGTCCCCGGGGCTCCCCCAGCGGGTCGGCCCCGGCCCCACCCCATCCCCTGTACGCCCCCATGCCGATCCGTTGGTACGGCCCCGCCGATCCCGCCGACCCCACCTACCGCCACTTCGAACGCATCGTCAATTTCACGCTGCATGCCATGGCCTTCGCGGCCCTCAACAGCGGCCTCTGGTTCGTGCAGGAACTGCGCCATCCCTGGCCCCATCTCAGCTGGCTGACCCTGGGCTGGGGGGCGGCGCTGCTGATCCATGGCAGCGTGGTGGTGGCCCTGCGCCCCAAATCCATCAGCGAACCCTCCCGATGACGATCGACGCCCGATCCCTCGACGATCTCAGCCGCTCGATCGCGGATCGCCTCTATGTCCAGATCGCCGGCTGGCATCTCTACCTTGGCGATGCGGGCCTGGCCGAGACCCTGGCGATCGAATGCGCCGGTCGCCTCAGCCAGGGCGCTGAGATCTGCGCCCGCCAGTCCCTGGAGGCGGTGCAGGTGCCGATCGGCGGCGGCGCCACCCGGCTGCCGCTGGCCCGCCTGGTGCCGCCCGGCCAGTTGCGCGATCTGGAAGAACTGCTGGAGCCTTTCTGCGGATAGGGTGACAGCTCACGCAAACGGGCCGTGCTGATCATTGAGGTCACCAATGCCCGCGAAGTCGTGCGACAGAGGATTGGTCGCCTGGGCGGCCGCCTGATCGGCAAGGTGGTGGACGCTGAGGCCCAGGTGGAGAAGGCGCTGATGCAGGAACTGGAATCGGCCTTCCGCGATTTCGGCATCGAGGCCCGCATCTATTCCGTCGATGGCCCCAAGATGCTCGGTCGCTCCCACCTCGAGATCCCCCTGCAGGTGCGCGAAGAGCGCCAGGTCAAGCAGCCCTGAGCTGGCCTGCCACGCTGGTTCGGAAGCCGGCGGCTCAGCCGCCCCCCCGCCGCTGCACCAGCCGCAGCAACTGGGCCGCCTCCGGCACCTGGAAGAGATTGGCCAGCAGGCCATAGACCGCCAGGGCCAGCCCCGCACTGAGGCCGTTCTGGAGCAGCAGGCCCACCAGCCCGGCCGGCCAGGTCACGCCATGGGCCAGGAGCCAGCCCAGCAGCGCCCCGAGCAGGGCCGCCAGGGCCAGCAGGCCGGTGTCGCGCAACCAGACCCGCAGGGGCAGCGCCCCCAGCCGGGCCTGCAGGGCCAGCAGCAGCCCCAGGCAGGTGATCACATTCACCGAAACCGTGGCCAGCACCAGGCCGGGGGCGCCGAAGTTGAGCGCCGGCAGCTGCAGTCCCCAGGGTGTGGGAGCCCCGACCAGCAGCCAGTCGAGAACGGCATTCAGGCCGATGCCGGCCATCGACCAGCGGAACGGTGTCACGCCGTCGCCGAGGGCATAGAAGACCCGCACCAGCACATCCCGGGCCAGATAGGCGGGCATCCCGACCCCGTAGGCCATCAGCAGGCCCCCCACCAGGGCGGCGGCGTGCTGATCAAAGGCGCCGCGCTCGTAGACCAGCGACACGATCGGACCGGCCAGGGCCACCATCACCGCCCCCAGCGGCAACATGCTGGCGTTGGAGAGCATCAGTCCCTGGCGGATCCGGGCGATCAGCTCGGGGCGATCGGCGCGGGCCGTGAGCCGGGCATAAACCGGCAGCAGCGGCACCAGCAGCGCATTCGAGAGCAGACCCAGGGGGGTCTGCACCAGCAGGTTGGCGTAACCCAGGCCGGCCGCCGCACCGATGATGCCGGAGGCGAAGAACAGATCGACGAACACGTTGATCTGCAGCATCCCGGAGGAGAGGGTGGCCGGGCCCATCACCTGCAGCACCTCGCGCACCCCGGGATCCTTCCAGTCCCAGACCAGCTGGAACTTGCCCAGACCCTCCTTGGCCAGGGCCGGCAGCTGGATCAGCCACTGCAGCACCGCCCCCACGGTGGTGCTGGCGGCCAGCACCACGCCGCCGATCACGGCCCACTGCGGCAGCACGATCGCCGCACCGAGCTGCCACCAGAGGATGGCGATGCCGCCGATCACGGCGACGCTGGAGAGCAGCGGGCTGACCGACGGCAGCCAGAAGACATCGGCGGCATTGAGGGCGCCGAAACCGAGGCCGATCAGGCCGGCGAACAGGGCCATCGGCGCCATCCAGCGCAACTGCAGCACCGCCAGCTCATGGCGGGTGGCATCGAGGCCCGGTCCCACCAGGGTGACCAGCGGATCGGCGGCCACGATCAGCAGCAGTGTCACCCCGATCAGCGCCGCCCCCACCAGGGTGTTGATGGCGGCCAGCACATGGGCCCCCTCCTGCCGCGGCCGCCGCGCCAGCACGCTGACCATGGCGCTGTGGAAGGGACCGTTGATGCCCCCCAGCAGGATCAGCAGAAAGCCCGGCAGCACATAGGCGTAGTTGTAGGCGTCGTAGGCGGCACCGACGCCGAAGGCGGCGGCGATCACCTGCTGACGCAGCAGGCCGGCCACCTTGCTGAGGGCCGTGGCCAGGGCCACGATCAACGCAATCCTTTTGAGCGATCTCGCCATCGGGGCCTGGGCTCAAAGCTCAAATGGAGACAGGGCAGTATGGCGGGCGTTCCGGCCTGAGCCAGACCCGATGCCCAGCGCCGCCCAGCCATCCAGCCCGCCGGCTGCCGAGCCGGCAACAGCACCGGTGACCGTGCTGGCCACCGGCCCGCTGGTGCAGGGTGTGCTGCTGAAGCGTTACAAGCGCTTTCTGGCCGATGTGGCCCTGGACAGCGGTGAGCAGGTCACCGCCCATTGCGCCAACACCGGACCGATGACCGGCGTGCTGCATCCGGGCGGGCGGGTGCGCCTGCGCCACGATCCCTCGCCCAGCCGCAAGCTGGCCTGGACCTGGGAGCAGGCCGAAGTGACCGGCGCCGCTGGCAGCCCCATCTGGGTGGGCATCAACACCGCCCTGCCGAACCGGTTGGTGCGCGCCACGATCGAGGCCGGCTGCCTCGAGCCCTGGCTCGGCCCGATCGGGGCGATCCGGGCCGAAGTGCCCTACGGCGAGGGCCGCCGCAGTCGCATCGACCTGCTGCTGAGCCCGAGCGAAGGGGCCGCCGATCCGCGGCCGATCTGGCTGGAAGTCAAGAACACCACCTGGAGCGACGGCCGCCTGGCCCTGTTCCCCGACACGGTCACCGAACGGGGCCAGAAACATCTGGTGGAGCTGATCAACCTGCTGCCCGCGGCTCGGGCCGTGTTGGTGCCCTGTCTGAGCCGCAGTGATGTGGATCGTTTCGCCCCGGGCGATGCGGCCGATCCCCGCTACGGCGAGTTGTTCCGCCAGGCCCTGGCCGCCGGTGTCGAGGTGCTGCCCTGCCGCTACGGCTTCGGTGGCGAGGCCATCGATTGGCTGGGGCTGGCGACGGTGCAGCCGCAGCAGGGCTGAGCCGGGGGCTGCGGGGTTG
>CALPMR020000258.1 GCA_943324725.2 Bordetella parapertussis
AACAGAAGGGCGAGCGGCCAGAGCAGCACCCCCACCGTGCCGTGGATGTCGATCCACTCACCGGCAAGGGTGAAGGGCAGCCGGCCAAACCGCCCGTCATACCTCGAGTACACCAGCAATCCCGTGAGCCAGGCCAGCGGCACCAGCAGTGCCGTGGCGCCATGCAGCAAGCGCAACAGGGAGGGTTGGTAAGGACGGGGCATGGCGCGGGAGGTGAATCAGGACTCAGCTGGAGTTGGGTCTTGAGGGCAGGACTTGCCGGGCATCAGCTCTGCTCCCAGCGGAATCCCTGGTCATCCCAGGCCTTGGGATCCTCGATCGGCTCCAGATGGGTCAGCACATGGGTGCGGGTCAAGGTGGCGGCCACCTTGTGCTCCAGCTGGTCACAGAGGTCATGGCCGGCCTGCACCGTCCAGTGGCCCGGAACGAGCACATGGAAGGACACGAAGCGGCGCGAACCGGCCACGCGGCTGCGTAGCGCATGGAAGCGAATCTCGTCGCTTTCATAGGAAGCGAGCAGGTTGTCCAGGAGTTGCTGCTCGTGATCGGGCAAAGAGCGATCGAGCAGACCGGAGGCGGTTTCATGCAACAGCTTCCAGCCTGTGAACACGATGTTCACCGCCACCGCGATCGCGATAAGGGGGTCGAGGATCGTCAGGCCGGTCAGCTTCACCAGGCCGATGCCGATCACCACACCGATGGAGGTCCAGACATCGGTGAGCAGATGGTGGGCATCGGCTCGCAGGGTGATCGAATCAAAGCGTCGCGCCGCCTTGAACAGCACCCAGGCCACCAGGCCATTGAGGGCGGTGGCGACCAGCGAAATGGCAAGGCCGATACCGAGTTGTTCAAGAGGCTGGGGATCATGCAGGCGGCCGATGGCGGTGTGGATGATGGCCAGGGCGGCCACCACGATCAGCACACTTTCCAGACCGCTGGACAAGTATTCGGCCTTGAAATGGCCGTAATGGTGTCGGCGATCGGCGGGCTTGGCGGCCAGGGTCAGTGCCCAGAAAGCGCCGATGGCCGCGATCAGGTTCACCCCTGATTCCATCGCATCGGAAAGCAGGCCGACCGAACCGGTCAGCCGCCAGGCCAGCGTTTTCAGCACGATCGTCGCGACCGCCGCTGCCGTCGACAGCAGCATGTAGTGGCGGGGAGAGGCGAAGACCATCGGGAAGGGAAGCGTTGCGGGAGGGGATCAGCCGCCTTGCGGTTGGGGCGCCTGAAGGCGGCCCCCCATGGGCTCAGCCGAGAGCCTGTTTGAGCGAGAACAGGCCGAACACTAGGAACAAGCCACCGCTGAGGCGATACAGCAGCCTTTCGCTGATGCGGCCACCGATCCACTTGCCGGCGCCCACCGCCAGCCAGGTGACCAGGGCATGGCCGAGCAGGGTGCCGGCCAGCAGCCCCGCGAAGCTGAAGCCCGGGGCGGTGGCCAGGAAGATGGTGGTGAACTGGGTGCGATCACCCAGCTCGGCGAGGAACACCAGCACGAACGATTCCCAGATCACCGCCCAGGTGGTGCTGATGCGGCCGCCGCCAGCCAAGGCACGACGGTGGGCGGCAGCAGTTCGCGTAGCCCATAGCCCAGACCCAGGGAGATCAGGGTGACGGCTGCCAACGCCCCGAAGGCGCCAACAAACACATCCCTGGCGCGGTGGCGCGCCGCCAGGATCAGCGCCATGAAGAAGGTCTTGTCACCCAGTTCGGCCAGGGTGATGGCGGTGAGGCTGGCCCCGAAGGCCGCCAGCGCTGGATCGGAAGGAAGAGGAGTGCTCATCGCCGCAGGTTGCGGCGCCACTCATGAAGAAGTCATGAGGTTTGCGGCGGATTCACAGCAGCCGGCAGCTCCACCAGCAGCACGCACAGGCCGGGCCGGCTCTCACCGAGGCGTAACTCTCCGCCGTGCCGACGGGCGATGGCGCGGCCGATCGCCAGCCCCAGGCCGCTGTGGCCGCCGCGATCGGCGCCGCTCCAGAAGCGCTCGAACACCTGCTCCTGCTGGGCCGAAGGGATGCCGGGCCCCTGATCGCGGACCGCCACCTGCAGCTTCCGGCCCGCTGCACTCACGTCGAGCTTGACGTTGCCGCCCTCGGGGCTGTGGCGGATGGCATTGAGCAGCAGGTTGGTGAACAGGCGCAGCAGCTGCTCACTGTGGCCACGGAAGGGAACGCTGTGGGTTGCCGGGTCAGGACTGAGCTGGAGCCGGACGGAACGGGCGTCCGCCTGGGGCGCGTAACAGCGAAGCAGGTCTTCCAGCAGCTCCAGCAGATCAAACTCCTGCAGATCTGCCATGGCCAGAGGCCCATCCAGGCCGGCCTGTTCCTGGCGGGCAAGCAGCAGCAAGTCGTCGAGCAGGTCGCCCATGCGGCGGCTGAGACGATCGAGCTCCGGCCAGGCCAGGCCGGGGTGTTGGCGCAGCTCCGGCGGCACCGCCGCCAACTGGGTGCGCAGCGCCGTGAGCGGGTGCCGCAGTTCGTGGGAAGCATCGGCGCTGAACCGTTGCAACGCGCTCACCTGGCGCTGCAAGGGGAGGAAGGCCATCCGCAACATGCGGCGGCCCACCAGCAACGCCGCCAGGACCGTGACGACACCGCCGAGCAGCAGTCCGCGCTTGAGCCGGCTCAGATCGGCCCGGGCGGCCTGATCGGAGAGGGCCACCCGCACGTAGCCAAGCCGCTCGGCCTGGCTGTCGACCGGCTGCCAGAGGCTCATCCCCCCGGGCCAGCGCTGCCAGAGCGCCCGAATGGGGACGCTGATCCCGCGGGCGGATGCCAGAGCGCTGCGCGGCTGCCCTGGCAGAAAGGGCACGGCCAGGCCGCCCTGCTCGCTGAGCAAGGACCCCTTGGCATCGAACCATTGCAGCCGCTGCTGCTGCAAGGCTGGTGAGTCAATCAGCCGGGGCCCGGCACGAAACTTGGCGCTGCCCTCCGCCTCGCGCGTCTCGTGGGCGATCAGGGGCAGCTGGGCCGCTGCACTGGCGGCCAGCTGGCGCAGTTCGGTGCGCTGATCTTCCTGGCGGTGGCTGGCGATTCCCCAGTAGAGGGATCCAGAAAAGGCGGCCAGCAGCAAGAGCGCAAAGCCTCCCCCCTGCACGGCCAGGCGGCGCCGCAGCTGCAGCGGATCCGGCGGCAATGGATCCGGCGAAAACGGTTCAAAAAGAGGCACTGGGATTGAGCCGGTAGCCAACGCCATACACCGTTTCGATCAGGTTGGGATCACAGCCGGCGCTCGTCAGCTTCTGGCGCAGGTTGCGCATGTGAGCGCGCAGGGCGTCCTCGCCCACCTCGCGGCGGCCATCGCCGATGCCGTGCAGCAGCTCCGCCTTGCTGAGGCTGTCGCCGCCAGTCCGCAACAACTGCTCCAGCAGCAGCGCCTCCTTGCGGGTGAGATCCAGGGGCTCGTCATGCACCAGCACGGTGGTCTGGCCGGCCGGCAGGCGTAGGGGGCCCCAGCCCAGTTCGGCCTGCAGGGGCCGATGGGCACGCCGCAGCAGAGCCCGCAGGCGGACCCGCAGCAGCTCCGGATCGAAGGGTTTGACCATGTAGTCATCGGCCCCCTCTTCCAGGCCCTGCACCTTGTCGCGGCGTTCGTCGCGGGCGGTGAGCATCAGCACCAGGGGCTGGTGAGCTGAGCGGCGGCGCAGCTGACGGCAGAGCGAGAAGCCATCGCGATCCGGCAGGCCCAGATCCAGCAGCACCAGATCGAACGGATCACGCTCAAGCCAGGCCAGCGCTTCAGCACCAGTCGTCGCCGCCTCGGCGGCGTAACCCCACTGAGCCAGCAGCCGCAGCAGGGCGACCTGCAGCGAGGCATCGTCCTCCACCACCAGCAGCTTCATCGCCGCTCAGATCCTGATTCGGGACGATCAACAGCCGTTGGCACGGCAAGCCCTGGTTGACTGCCGGTTGGCTGCTGCAGGCCTGCTTCCAGCTGCAGCGTGCTCTGGCGGATCCCCAAGCTCGCCAGCCGCTCCC
>CALPMR020000259.1 GCA_943324725.2 Bordetella parapertussis
CCGCCGCCGGCTCGGGGGTGATGCGCAGTCCGGATCTGGCCCGCTACGCCAAGGCAAGCCCGGGCGTGATCGGGCTGGCCTTCTACCGGCCGGTGCCGAACCCGGATGGTCGACCTGATCGCTGAGATCTCGGGCGCAGACCGTTGGCGAAGGCAGGGGGGAAGGCTTTGGGCTGAAGCCAAGGCTGTGACCTGAAGCCAAGGCGCTGGCCGGCGAGCAGCAGGTGGGGGATGTGCCGATGAGAACCGTTGTCATGGCGACGCTCGCTGGCCATCATTGGCCCATTCGTGCCAGCCTCCATGGCGTTTTCCACGCCTCCACCGCCACCGCCGCTCCCTTCGCTGAAGGCGACGGAAACGGATGCGGCACCGGCCGGTGCGGACGTCCGCCGGCAACCGACGGAGGAGGAAATCCAACGCATCCTGAGCAGCCAGCCCAAGGGCCTGGAACCCCATGCACCCTTCCGGGACTTCAGTCTCACGGCGATCATCGGCTACGTCGCCGGAGCGGCGATGGTGTTCACCGGTTTGAGCAGCCAGGGCAAAAGCGCCGACCAACACGTCGCCCAGGCCGTCAATGTGGCCGGTGGCTTCACCGTGATCTGCCTGGCCTCCATCTGCCGCCACACCAAGCGGCTGAGCAGCAGACGGGATCCGTGAACGCCACTCCCGTCCCCGGTTCAGGGTTGGGGACCAGCAGGCCCTGGAGCCGTTGATCACAGCGGCTGGCAAGGCCGCCGGTGCGGCGCACACCTCAGCGATCCAGCGCCAGCCAGTGACGGCCGTCGCGGGCCGCCTTGTCCTGGCCGAGCTTGTGGCCGCAGGCAAAGCCGCTGAGACCGAGGAGCACCACCAGGGGCTGGGCTCCCTGGTTGCTGAGGGATCTGAGCAGGCCCGGCTGAATCACCACGAAGGTGGCCGGGATGAAGGCCAGCATGCCCAGGGTCGTGAGGCCGAAGATCGGCGGAATCAGGGTGCGGCGGCTGATCGCATGGGCCGCCAGCACCGGCAGCCCCAACAGGGGGATGGCGGCGCCGAAAGCCCAGAGCCAGCGCCGGCGTTGGTCATCGGCGAGGCGACGGCGAATGGCCGGTTGGATCGCAGCGCTCATTCATGCCCCAGCTTTCGCCTCCATGTTGCCGTGGCGGCGCCGTGCCTGGCTCCTACGGCCGGCGCGGGGCGCCCCGGCGCTGGGCCAGCACCTCCTGCACCCGGCGCCAGGGCACGCCGTGATGGGCCAGGGCCACCTGCAAATGGAAGAGGATGTCGGCGGCCTCGCCGGCGATCTCAGCGGCGTTGTCGTCCTTGCAGGCCATCACGAATTCGGCCGACTCCTCGCCGATCTTCTTGAGGATGCGGTTGTCGCCACCCGCCAGCAGGCGGTTGGTGTAGCTGCCCGGCTCCGGCTGGTCGCGGCGCGCCTCGATCACGCGGGACAGCTCGGTGCAGACATCCGCCGGTGGCGGCTGGGCGGTGGGTCCAGCAGCGGCGGCCTGATCCCGCTCGGCTCCGACCACTCCCCCGCCACTCCCCTCAGCGAAGAAGCAGCTGCGGGCTCCGGTGTGGCAGGCCACCTCGCCCTGCTGTTCGATCGTCAGCAGCAGCACGTCGGCATCGCAGTCGTAGCGCAGACCGCGCAGCTTCTGGAAATGGCCGCTGCTGGCCCCCTTGTGCCACAGCTCCTGGCGGGAGCGGCTCCAGTAATGCACTTCACCGCTGCCCAGCGTGCGCTCGAGGGCCTGGCGATTCATCCAGGCCACCATCAGCACGGCCCCATCCAGCCAGTCCTGGACGACGGCCGGAATCAGTCCGGCCCCATTCCAGCGCAGGTCATCGATCCAGGCGGGAGCACTCGGCTCGGGGCCGCTGGGGCTGTCACTCACGGCATTGCCGGCCACTGGCTGAACGCTACCGAGGCGACATCCGGCCTCCGTCGGCGGCCGCTGACGCTCCAGGGCCCGAGCCCGCGGCAAGCCCATTGCTGGCCGGCGGCAGCCAGGTTCGTCTTCAGGCTGAGATGATGGCCCCAGTGCCCACGATCATGTCCACACCAGCGGCCTACACCTGCAGCAAGTCCTTCAGCGGCTTCCCCTGCACCCATCGCCAGTGGCGCCATCCCGGCCATTGCCGCTTCGTGCATGGCTACAGCCGCAGTTTTCGCTTCTGGTTCCAGGCCCGAAGCCTCGATCAACACGGCTTCGTCGTCGATTTCTCCAGTCTCAAGCGGCTGCAGCAGCGTCTGGCCGAGCAGTTCGATCACACCTTCCTTGCCAACGCCGACGATCCGCTGCTGGCCACCTGGCAGAGCCTGCATGAGCAGGGCGCCCTCAACCTGCGGGTGATGACCAATGTGGGCATGGAGGCCAGTGCCGAGCTGGTCTGGGGCTGGGCCAACGAGCTGCTGCAGGGCAGGGAGCGGGGCCGCAGCTGCTGTTTCCGCGTCGAAGCCCGCGAGAACGACAAGAACGCCGCCTGCTTCACGGCGATCCCCGCCTGGTTCAGCGGCGCCGCTCCCGAGGGCGTCGGCGATGGCTACCCCGATGACGCCTGGCCGGAACTTCCCTACCGGGAAAGCTCCTACGACGAACCCGCCGACGCCTACGGCGACAGCGGCGAAGAGCAGGCCGACGGTCTTGGCATCTGGGAAGCGCCCTGAGCTTCCAGCCATGAACCCCGCCCGCCTGGCCACGGCCTGGGCCCTGTTCCAGGGGCTGCTGATCGAGGCGTTGCCGTTCCTGTTGATCGGGGTGCTGATCTCAGCTGCGGCCCGCTGGTTTGCCCCCGGAGGCCAGTGGCTGCGACAGCTGCCCTCCCATCCCGTGCTGGGGCCGCTCAGCGGCGCGGCCCTGGGCTTCGCCCTGCCGGCCTGCGAATGCGGCAACGTGCCCGTCGCCCGCCAGTTGCTGGTGGGGGGTGCCCCCCTGGGCGCGGCGCTGGGCTTTCTGTTTGCGGCGCCGGTGCTCAATCCGATCGTGCTGGCCAGCACCTGGGCCGCCTTTCCGAACCAGCCCTGGCTGCTGCTGGCCCGCCCGCTCGGCGCCGTGCTGGTGGCCGTCGGCCTGGCCCTGCTGCTGCGCCTGGTGCCCGAAGCCGACCTGCTGCAGGGCGATCTGCTGGCGGAGCGGCGACTGGCCCTGCCCCTGAGCGAGGTGAGCCTGCTGGAGCGCCGCGGCGGCGTGCTGGGTGGTGGCGTGCTGGGTGGGGGCGGGACGCTGGGTGGAGGAGCGCTGACGGCAGCCGCCGGAGCGCCGCGCCGTCCCTCGCTGGCGGAGCTGTTCCGGCACGGCGGCCAGGAATTTCTGAATCTGGCCCTGCTGCTGGTGCTGGGCTGTCTGCTGGCCGCCCTGGTGCAGACCTTCGTGCCCCGCGCCTGGCTGCTGGCGGTGGGCGGCGCCCCCACCCTCTCGATCCTGGCGCTGATGCTGCTGGCCCTGGTGGTGTCGGTGTGCTCGAGCGTCGACGCCTTCCTGGCCCTGAGCTTCGCCGCCCAGGTGACCCCCGGCGCCCTGCTGGCCTTCCTGCTGCTGGGGCCGGTGATCGACCTCAAACTGGTGGGCCTGCTGGGGCTGCTGCTGCGGCCGCGGGGCCTGCTGCTGACGATCGCCGGCGCCGGCCTGCTGGTGCTGCTGATCGGTCAGTGGGTCAACCTCTGGCGCCTGTGAAACCGACCCCTGTGCGCCCTCCCCTGCCGCAACGGGCCGCCCTGCAGCGGGGCCTGCTGCTGGCCCTCTGGGCCCTGGTGCTGCTGCGCAGCAGCGCCGATGGCCGCCTCGATCTGCTGCTGCGCGCCGCCTTCCATCCCCTTGTCGCCCTGGCGGGCCTGCTGCTGCTGGCCCTGGCCCTGGTGCAGCTGCGGCTGGGCCTGGTCGATGCCGCCGCCGCCGCTGAACGGGCCAGCCGCCGCCAGGGGCTGGTGCTGCTGGTCACCGCCGCCCTC
>CALPMR020000260.1 GCA_943324725.2 Bordetella parapertussis
CTGGCGTCGCTCTGGCCGAGCAGATCGCTCCAGCTGGCGCCGGCTTGCTCTTGCCAGCGATAGCTGCTGGTCGTGGTTCCGTCGGCATCGACGACATTGCTGAGCAAGGCGATCAGCTGCCCGCCTTCGGCTGCCGTGCCGCTGACGCTAAGGCTGCCGCTGGCCTCCTGATCGGCTGCCGGTGGCGCTGTGACCACCAGCAACTGGAAGGCGTTGATCAAGCCGCCATGGCCGTCCTCGACGGTGTAGCTCAGCTCCACCGGTCCGCTGAAGGTGCCATCAGCCACAAAGGTCCAGCTGCCATCCCCGTTGTCCGTGATGCTGCCGCCACCATCACAGCCCAGCCAGCTCACCAGCAGGGCGTTGCCATCGGGATCACTGAAGCCGGCCAACAGATCGCTGCTGCTCAGCAGGGTGCTGCCGCCCTGTTCCACGGCAGCAAGGGCGGCGCTGGCTGTGCCGATCGGCGCCTGGTTGAGGTGGTGGCTGAGGTCGGCGATGCTGGTGGAGGCGATGCCGTCCTGAATCGAGAGCAGGTCGCTCCATTCCTTGGCAATTGCCGCCAGTCCCTGGCCATCGGCGATGGCGTCAGCCATCGACTTGTTGCGATCAAAGATCTCAAGCAAGGGCTGGGGATAGTCCTTCTTGTCCAACCCCGTGATGTCGAAGCCCAGGATCTGGGCCAGGTTTGTGGCATCGGCCAGATTGATGGTCTGTCCGGCGGCAGCTGCGTTGACCAGGGCCAGGGCCAGGTTGATGCCGGTGTCGTCATCGGAAAGGGAGGTGAAGATCGCCACCTGCACCGCCAGCTTCTCGATCGTGAGTGCTGTGGCATCACTGGGATTGGCCTGCAGAACCTGAAGAGCGTCGTAGCTGTTGAGCTTGATGCCAGCCGGCAGATTGAGGGCCGAACTGATCGCCTGCACCGCCTGATTCGGTGAGAGGCCCAGGTCGATGGCCTGTTGCACCAGGGTGGTGAGTGGGTTCACCTCGCTGAAACCGATCGGCGCTTGCAGCTGCAGCAAGGTGACCTTCAGGTCGCCCGATGTGGTGGCCAGGATGGCCTTAGCGTCGCTGATGGCGTTGGAGCTGAGTCCTGCACCGTCGATGTAGTTGGCGATGGCGCGAAGTGCCTGGTTGGCATCCCCTGCTTGAACGTCGTAGGTGTTTCCCGTGGCAGCAGCAATTGGGCTCCAGTTGGCACCAGCATCACCCGATCTCTGCCATTCCCAGCTGATGGGTGTCGGAGTGCCATCCGGATCACTGAGGTTGGCGCTGAGCGTGTGGCCAGCTGCGGCTATGCCGCTGAGCAACACCAGCCCGGGGGCGTTGCTGGGCGGCGGGGGCGGTGAACCTGCCGGGGTGAGGCTGGCACCATTGAGGTTGAACAGGCCATCGCTGAACTTCAGTAACTCAACACCGATCAGTGAATCGAGGCCTTCCGGGCCCTGGGTGTCACTGACCGTGGTCACCCCGGAGAGGAGGTCGTAGCTGAGGTTGTAGGCACTGCTGGCACCGCTATAGACAGCGGTATCCACATCAGCGCCGCCATCGAGCCAGTCATCGCCGCTATCGCCTTTGAGCTCGTCGTTGCCACTGCCCCCAAAGAGTTGGTCTTTGCCGGCACCGGCGACGACAATGTCATCACCGCCGCCCGCATAGGCGATGTCATTGCCGGCCTGGAGATCAAAGTATTCGCTTTTGCTTGAACCCGTGCAGGTGTCATCGCCCGTGGTGCCACCACCGGGGTTGTCGACCACGCCGGATCCCGGTGTGGTGCCGGCACTGAAATTGGCAATGAAGATGCCGGAATCGAGAATGTGATCACCGGTATCGGCAATGCCGATCTTGATCGTGTTGGTTTGGCCGGCAATGATCGGAGCGACGATTTTTAGCACATGACTGACACCGTCGTATTCGATCGGCAGCAGATTGGTACCATTGTTGTCCTGAAAATAGCCAGCAGCCAGGTTCGTGCTGATGACGCTCAGTGGCGCATTCGGATCGTGGTTGAACAGGGCATAGTTGATGCCATTCAGCATCACCACAGCCGAATCGACAAAGGCATCCACCCATTCGGGATACTCATCCGAGCCAAATACCAGATCGAAGCTGATTGAGGTGGCGTTCGGATCCGTGACGCTGAAGCTGAAGCCCAGCGTGGTGGCGTCATAGGACTGGGTCTGAAACACATGGTTGACCACCGCATCGATATCGGCGTCGCCATTGCTGATACCACTCGTGCCGCTGTTGTCGCTGCCGAAGCCGCTGGAGGTGTTGGTGGTGCCTGGGGTGGTGCCGGAGGAGAGCAGCAGACCCGCGCCGATGCCCAGCTCTGCGATCGAACCGTCGTAGAAGTTGACGGCGTCGCTGCCCGAGGCATGCAGCACGATGCTGCCGGTGTCGACGACGATGCCACCACCATTGCTGGCCAGCAGCGCTGTCGTGAGCGTCGCAGCACTGCTGCCGTCGTAAACCATGAATGGGCTTGTCGCCATGTCGGTCTAGGGATCCGTTTCTGGTTCCGTTATCGCCGCAGGCTCGGGGAGAACTCGTGAAGATCGCCCAGGCGTTGGCCAGGACGCTGGGGCTCAGGCTTTCAGCGGCAGGCGGGCGCCGCCCGCAGGAGCCTCCCGGGCCACCAGCCGCTCGCCATCGGCCTGGGCGATGGCCCGCGCTATCGCCAGGCCGAGGCCGCCGTGGCTGGCATTGCTGCGGGAGCGATCGGCCTGCCAGAAGCGCTCGAACACCTGCTCGCGTTGCGCGGCTGGAATGCCCCAAGCCTGATCATCCACCCCCAGCTGCACGAAGGCTCCCTGCACCTTGAGTCCGATCAGGACGGTGTCGCCCGCGGCTGAAAACCGCAACGCATTGCGGATCAGATTCGCCAGCAGCAGCCTCAGCCGCTCGGGATGGCTGAAAACAGTGGCCGGATCGCCAATGTCGGCGATCCGGCTGACACTCTGGGCTGCGGCACTGTCCTGACAACAGGCGGCATTGATCTTCCACCAGCTCATCGAGCGGAAAGTCGTGCCTGCCGCTGTGATCCTCGATGGCCCGATCGAAGCGGGTCAGCAGCAGCAGATCGTCCACCAGCTTGCCCTTGCGTTCGCTGGCCCCATCGATCAGCGCCAGCTTCTCGAGCACCAGCGGCTGGGCCCCCACCAGGGCCTCGCCATGGTGGAGGCTGCCGATCACGGCGCGGATCGCTGTCAGCGGCTGGCGCAGTTCGTGGGAAGCATCGGCGCTGAAACGCACCAGTTGCTCGATCTGGCGGCGGATCGGCCGCAGCGACACCGCCACCATCGATTGCCTGCCGACAAAGGTCAGCAGGCCCGCCAGCAGACTGACGATCAACAGCCCCTGACGCAGGCCCTCGAGTTCCTGATCGGAGGCCAGCGAGCCCAGGGCCACCGAGACATAGCCGTGCAGAACCGGCGGCTGGCCCGGTCGCTCCCTCACCCGCACGGGCTGCCAGATGGCCAGGCCGTTGGATAAGGGCAGCCATTGGCTCTGAGCGCGATCGGCTGGCTCTGGCTCGACGCCCTCACCGCCCTGGCCGTCGGACTGGTGGTGATGGCCGGTGCCTGGCGCCTGCTGCGGGAGGCCATGGCCGTCAATCTCGATGCCGCGCCCCGCCACATCGCCCTGGAGCAGGTGCGTCGAGCCCTGCTGGATCTGCCGGGGGTGGTGGCGGTCGAGGAGTTGCACGTTTGGGGCCTGAGCACTTCGCGCACGGCCCTCACGGCCCACATCCTGCGCCGCGCCAGCCCCAGCCCCGATGCCGATGCCTTTCTGCTCCAGGCTCAGCAAAGCCTGGAGCAGCTCGGGATCAGCAAGAGCACCCCTGCAGCTGCAGACGGCTGACTCCAGACAGCAGCGCCGGCACAGCCCAGGAGCCAGGTGATTCAGCCCAACCGATACGCTTCGGGC
>CALPMR020000261.1 GCA_943324725.2 Bordetella parapertussis
GGCTCGGCAAGAATCTCTCGCCGCTTTCTGCGACCTTTTCTTCCGGTGACGGATTGTGAGCTTGTGATTGCTGATCTTGGTGGTGACGCTGGGCAGTTCCTCCCTCTTCCGCTGGCACGAGAGGCTTATCTTGTCGAAGCTAGTGACCAAGAGCCAGTTGCAGGTGTGACTCTAGTAGCAGATCTAGCCGAAATACCAAGTGACCTTGATGTTCTGATTTGTTCTCCTGTGCTGGAGCACATTCCCTCGCCTGTTTCATTCCTCGGGTCTCGGACCACGTCGCCACGCATCCGTTCCGGCTGCCTGATTTATTTGGAAGTACCTTTGGAGCACTATGGCATTGCAGGCGGTCTTGGTTCTCGGCTTTATTCTCGCTATTTGCGCCTTTTGTCTTATGTTGGGCCTGCGTTAATCGCTGTAGACTTTTTGAGTGTTCTTGCCAGGGCGTACTTGGGCCATGTCTTTCCTCCTCTGATTGTCAAGATGCATGAACATGTCAATTTCTTCACGCTTGCATCCCTGCGGGCCACCATTCAGTCTTTGGGTTTGGAGCTGATCGCCATAAGGCAGGAGCATGGATCATCTCTTTCCACCCATCAGGGAGTGATCAGGGTGTTGGCATGATAAGTGTAACTCTTGTCAGCATTGTCTGCTGAGGCTGTCCTGGGTGCGTCAACTCTTCGAGGGATCTTGACGGAGATGTCGAAACCGCACCTTTGGCCTGAATCCCCCCATTCGCAATGCTTCAATCTGGCGTGAAAGCACCGCAAACATCAGCATCTGCACAGCGAAACTGAGCAGCACCAGGCCCATGACGGTGGGGATGCCGCCGCTGTACCCGCTGGTTCCGCGAAGGAAATTCGTCAACAGAAGAAAAGCCACCATCACCGCCAGCAGCAGGCCGCCGCTGCCGATCAGCAAGGCGATACGGCTGGCGGCGGCATCGCCGGACAGCAGGCTTCGCACCGCTTCCGGCCAGTAGCCCCAGCCTTGGTAGGAGGATGATCCACGTAGTCGTTTGGCCTGTACATAGTCAATCAGCACTGGTGACTGGCTGGCATTGGCGAGGCACTGGCGCAGGTTGAGATCGGTGCGGCTCCAATAGCGCAGCGCTTCGTCCATCACCTCTCGCCGGTAACAGCCGAAGCCATGGAATCCACTCGGCACCACTCGCAAACGTGAGGAGTAGCCCAGAAATCTGTAGTAAGCGTGCCTGGTTATTCGCATCAGAAGTCCACCGGCTGAACGCTTCTTCACAGCCAGGACTGCATCCATCTCAGGCCGTTGCAGCAAGGTGCGAACCATGCTCGTGGCGATTTCTGGCGGATCCTGGAGATCCGAGCACAGCAGCACGATCAGATCACAGTGCTGCGCCTGCTCCAAGGCGTTGACGGCCGAGGCCTCGGGACCGTAGTTGCTCCGGTTGGCCAGGGGCGTCACGTCCGGGTCCCGCAGGCTCAGCCCCTGCAGCACCGCCAGAGTGGTGTCGCTGCTGCCGTTGTCGGCCACCACGAAGCGGAAATTCAGTTCCACATTGTTGCCGAACTCAGTGCTGAGCTCGGCATGGGCGGCGCGGCAGCGCCGATACAGCTCTTCCAGATTTTCGGACTCGTTGAAGGCCGTGCTGACGAAGGCCAGCGTCAGCTGCTCGGACATGGCGCTCAGCTGGCCGCGTTCATCGTTATTGATCGTCGCACGCCCATAAAAAATCCGCCCGCGGGGAGTTGACGTCCCCTGCAGGCGGTCGGTGAGATCTGAAGCGCTTGCCTCAGCCCAGCCCTTTCGCCGTTGCCACCACGTTCTCCACGGTGAAGCCGAACTTCTCCAGGCACAGGGGGCCCGGGGCGGAGGCGCCGAAGCGGTCGATCGAGATGGTGGCGCCGTCGAAGCCGGAGTACTTGTGCCAGCCGAAGGAGCCGGAGGCCTCCACCACGACGCGCTTGCGCACGCTGCCTGGAAGGACGGATTCGCGGTAGGCGGCCTCCTGCTCTTCGAACAGCTCCACACAGGGCATGGAGACGACGCGAACGTTGCGGCCCTCGGCCCGAAGCAGTGCGGCGGCCTTGACGCAAAGGTCGAGTTCGGTGCCGGTGCCGATCAGGATCAGATCGGGGGTGCCATTCGAATCCTCGAGGATGTAGCCACCTTTGGCCACATGGGCGGCGGCGGAGCCGGCCTGGTTCACCATCGCCTGGCGGCTGAGGGCCAGCACGGTGGGGCGCTTGCGGTTGGCCACGGCCACCTGGTAGGCGCCGATGGTTTCGTTGCCGTCGCCGGGACGCATCACCAGCAGGTTGGGGATGGCGCGCAGGTTGGCCAGGGTCTCCACCGGCTGGTGGGTGGGACCGTCTTCACCCAGGCCGATCGAATCGTGGGTGAGCACGTAGATCACACCCAGCTCGCTCAGGGCCGAGAGGCGCATGGCGCCGATCATGTACCCGGCGAACACCAGGAACGTGCCGCCGTAGGGGATCAGGCCGCTGCCGTGATAGGCGATGCCGTTGAGAATCGCCGCCATGGCGTGCTCCCGTACGCCGAAGTGCAGGTAGCGGTTGGCTTCTGCGCCCTTCTGGAAGCTCTTCTCGCCTTTGATGTCGGTGAGGTTGGAGTGGGTGAGGTCGGCGGAGCCGCCGATCAGCTCGGGCAGGCTGGGGCCGAAGGCATTGAGGGCGTTGTAGGAGTGCTGGCGGGTGGCCAGTCCCTTGTCTTCGGGTGTGAAGCTGGGCAGGTTGGCATCCCAGCCCTGGGGCAGCTCTCCGCGCAGCAGGCGCTCGAATTCGGCGGCTTCAGCCGGGTACTGGCTGCGGTAGCTGGCCAGGGTGGTGTCCCAGGCGGCTTCGGCGGCGGCGCCGCGGCCGATCGCCTGGCGCCAGTGGTCGTAGGCCTCGGTCGGCACTTCGAAGGCGCCGTAGCTCCAGTCGAGGGCCTTGCGGGTGAGTTCGGCCTCATCGGCCCCCAGGGCGGCGCCATGGACGCCGGCGGTGTTGGCCTTGTTGGGGGAGCCGTAGCCGATCGTGGTGGTGACCTTGATCAGGCTGGGCTTGTCGGTGACGGCCTTGGCCGCCTCGATCGCCTTGGTGATCGCGTCGACATCGGTGTTGCCGTCAGCCACATGTTGCACATGCCAGCCGTAGGCTTCATAGCGCTTAAGCACGTCCTCGGTGAAGGACACGGCGGTGTTGCCGTCGATTGTGATGTGATTGTCGTCATACAGGGCAATCAGTTTGCCCAGACCCAGGTGGCCGGCCAGGGAGGCCGCTTCGGAGGAGACGCCTTCCTGGTTGCAGCCATCACCCATCAACACATAGGTGTAGTGATCCACCAGGGTGGCGTCGGGGCGGTTGAATTTGGCCGCCAGGTGGGCTTCGGCGATCGCCAGACCGACGGCATTGGAGATGCCCTGTCCAAGCGGGCCGGTGGTGACCTCAACGCCTGGGGTTTCGAAGGTTTCGGGGTGACCCGGCGTGCGCGATTCCCACTGACGGAACTGCTTGATGTCCTCGATCGTCACCGAGTCGTAGCCACTCAGGTGCAGCAGGGCGTAGAGCAACATGCAGCCATGGCCGGCCGAGAGCACGAAGCGGTCCCGGTTGAACCATTTCGGGTTCTTGGGGTTGTGGCGCAGCACCTTGTCCCACAGGGAGAAGGCCATGGGAGCGCAACCCATCGGCAGCCCCGGGTGGCCGGAGTTCGACTTGTTGATCGCGTCGACCGCCAGGAAGCGGATGCTGTTGATGCACAGGCTTTCGACGGACGTGGAGGGGGCGACGACCATGGCTGGGCTTGGCTAAGGGGTAAGAGTGCTGGGATTCCAGGGGATGGAGTGGATCTCCGCGTGGGGCGCGGCGATTCAGGTCATCCGACGGAAGGCGAGGCAGACGTTGTGGCCGCCGAACCCGAAGGAGTTGGAGAGCACC
>CALPMR020000262.1 GCA_943324725.2 Bordetella parapertussis
GATCCCGGACCGTCTGGCTGTTCAGATGAAACGAACCGCCATCCGGTCCCGGCAGGTGCCAGGGCAGCTGGATCTGCGGAGGAATCGAGGGCACGCCATGGCCGAGCAGGCCATCAACGTGAAACGTGAAGCGCGATCCGATCGTGTCGATCGGATGACCATGACTGCCGAGCCAGAGCGACAGCAACGTGCCCGCCAGAATCGCCGGCAGGTAGCCGGGAATGATCCAGCGACGCTGCGGCCAGGCGAGCGCGAAGATCACCGTCAATCCACTGACCAGAACGTTGGAAGCATGGATCTGCGGCAGGGCTGAAACCAGGGCCTGGAGCCGTTGCGGAAAGTGCTCCGGAAGCGGGCTGATCCCCAGGCCGAGCAGATCATTGACCTGAAGCAGGGCGATGACGATGGCGATGCCCGTGGTGAAGCCCAGGCTCACGGATTCGGGCACATATTCAATCAATCGCCCCAGCCGACAGAGGGCGAAGACGATCAGAATCAGCCCTGCCATCAGGCCCGCTGTGGCCAGCCCGGCCATGCCATAGCGGGCACTGATCGGCGCCAGCAGCACGATGAAGGCGGCCGTGGGGCCTGAGATGCTGAACCGCGAGCCACCGAAGCTGGCCGCAAGAATGCCGCCGACGATGGCGGAATTGAGCCCGTACTGAGGTGGAACTCCACTGGCTATCGCCAGAGCCATGGCCAGCGGAATGGCGATCATGGCGACGGAGAGTCCAGCCAGCAGATCCGCCCGCAGACCGCTCCAGCCGTACCACCCCTGGGAGAACTGATCGCGCAGGGCACTCATCGGCCTCAGCGCTCCCATCGACCGCTCACGAACGGAGCTGACTCGCATCGACATGACCTCCATCGATGTGAATTAAATAATATTCAACCTGCAAACAAAGCGGCATCGAGCGCTGCTGCTACGGGGCCGAAGCCTGGGCAGGGTCAAGGATGGTGGGATCAGCGGGCGCCGAAGGATCTGGATCCTGAATCAACATGTGCTGAAGCACCCGCTCGGCACGCTCACTGTCGCGCCAACGAATCATGTAAGCCGGCATGCTCGTGCCACGGGCGTTGATCTGCTCCACCGGCACCATCACCCAGCCGCGGCGGGAGCGCCCCTGGGGATTGCGCTTGATCACGGCGTCGCCCTTCTGATAGCGGAAGCCGATGCGTTCTGCGCTCATTTGATTCTCAGCATTAGGACTCAATTGTCGGCGGAGCAAGGATCAGCTCAGCCATCGGCTTCGGCTCCCGAACCCAGCACCTGCTCCTGCCAATCGGGGCCCATTCTGGCTTCGATGAAGTCACGAATCAGCTGGCGGACCACCTGAGAAGGGGTGACGTCTTCCTGCTTGCACAGCGCCTCGAAACAGGCTTTTTTCTTGGGATCGATCAGGACGCTCAGACGGGCCGTTCGCTCTTCACTAGGCAACGGGGAGGACTCCTGCACGAAATGGCGCTGCAACGAGCCTACGGATCCGGCACCCACCACACGAACCTCTGATACAGATCAAATAATATCCTATGGAAGTCGGTGGCCGCGACTGGGCGGCTGGGAGGCTGGGAAGCTGGGCAGCTGGGAAGCTGTGGGTGGCGACACGCTCAGGCCAGGCAGGCGCAGGAATCGGCTTCGGGGCCTGCCCAGCCGGCTGCTGCGCCGCTGGATGCCCCGCTGCTGCAGCCACCGAGGCCACCCCAGTGGCCAGCGCAGGAGGCGCCTCACCCTGCCTGCCACTGTGCCTCGATCTCAGCAGCGCCTGCAGGCCACCGCCTGGGAACGACTGGGGGATGCAGGCCGCGGCGGCAACGCCACGCAACTGAGCGGAGAAGCCAATGTCGAAGCCGGCTTCAGCAGCGCGGCCTGGCAGTGGAAAGCCGATGCGGAGAACGCGAAGGGCCTTGGCATCAGCCTGTTCGACGAGCCGATGGGGAGCTGCGCTGCTGCCTCGATCGGTAGGGCATCGATCAGTAGGGCGACGATCGCAACGACGCCGCCGGAATCAGCAGCCCGCCCCGCTGCCCGCTCCGATCGCGAGGACGTCGAGCAGGCGCTGGTGATCGCGCCGGCATTGGTCGGCATAGGCTTCGCCATCGGCGCCGCAGCGGGCATGGGCCTTGGCCAGGCTGGCGGCGCAGAGCTTGCCGTCGTGATCCAGACCCTCGGCATTGAGCTGCTCCAGCTGCAGCGAACCCTTCCAGTCGCGAAAGTGACGCCAGTAGAGATGCTCCTGATGGGCCTTGGTGGTCCAGCCCAGAAAGGGATCACTGACGGTCTGCATCAACCGCTGAACCTCCACCACCCGTTGCCCCTGATGCGGCGGCGACGGACTGGTGGCATAGGGGGCCAGCACGGAGACGTCCGCCTGCTTGCTCTGCAGCACCAGGAGGTCATCCTGCCGCGGCTCGAGCCTGCCGAGGCTGAGCCAAGACCTGCCAGGAACGATGACACCTCGCGCCATCGCAGAGCCGCGGACTGGATGACGAGAATCCATGCCGCGACTCTGTTGCACCAGGGCCAGAGACACGGGGCGGCGGCGGCCTGACGCTGGCCGCCGGGCTGAGCCTCGCCAATCCCGACCTGAGACAGACCGCATCGCCGAACAACCTGGTCGTATTTTCGAGCCCGCTGCAGTGGAGGCCTGCGCCCAGCCCACGCCAATCACCAACCCCGGACAGAGACACGACAACGCCGCTGATCACTCAACCGTGATCCACAAGCACTGGTTGCGCAGGCCCCGCGTCCAGACAAAATAGGTTTACTTTTTATCACATTGACGGCGAAGCAACTGCCGCTACCATCATATCCACAACTAAAGTGATGCATTATTGCATTATTTTTGTGATGGCGCTGACTCGACGGTCAATCTGGCTGTTCGCCCTGGGTGTGGCGATGATTGGCCTGTTAGCGCTTGGAACGGGAGCGCCGACCCAGGCGGGCATGCCTCTCAATTCGGCCAGGAAAGGCACCTATATCCCGATGGCTTCACCACCACCCGGGGCCCAACAAGTCAAGATCGGTTTTTATCCCGTCGCAATTTACGATCTCGATCAAGCCAGCAATACCTTCTATGCAGATACGTATGTGTGGCTCCGCTGGAAAGGAGATATCGACCCTTCCGCGACAATTGAATTCACCAACATGGTGGAGGAATGGGGCAAGTTGATGGAGCCCTTGATGGAGAAGCCTAAGGATCTACCTGACGGCAGCAAGTATCAGCAATTCCGCGTGGAGGGACGCTTCGTGCAGCCCTTCAGCCTGGCTGACTACCCGCTGGATCATCACAACCTCGATATCAGGATTGAAGACACCAGCAATGGCGTCAACCAGCTGGCCTATGTGCTTGACGAAACATCCACAGGCATTGACCAAAGACTGGAGATCCCAGGCTGGAAGCTGAAGGGCTGGAAAAGTGAAATTCTTGAGCATGCCTATGGCACCAATTTTGGCGAAATAGAGCAGCCTTCCAGCTACTCCGTTGCCAACTTTGAGATGGTCATTGAGCGCCCACTTAGCTTCTTTTTGTGGAAGCAGATGCTGCCCTTGGCAATTGTGGTCATGGCCGCCCTTGTTGGCTTGCTCGTCAATCCCAGATCCATTGATGCACGCCTGGCGCTGCCCATGGGCGCCCTGCTTTCGGCAATCTTTTTGCAGAGAGGATATTCCGATACCCTCCCAGATCTCGGTTATTTAGTGTTCATGGATAAGATCTATCTCGTAGCCTATCCTCTGATTCTGATTGTATTGATTCGTGCGATTGTTGCCTTCGCCCAGGCCGGTAGTGCCAGCGACGCTGAGATTGAACAGATTCAGAAAGTTGATCGCAAAGTCGTTGTGGTGCTGGGGATTGCCTTCGCTGTTGGCACCTCTGTCATCACAGCCCTGCGTTGAAGGC
>CALPMR020000263.1 GCA_943324725.2 Bordetella parapertussis
CTGGTTGCGGCAGGGTTTTGCCGCCATCGGCCTGCCCCTGGAATTCGGCAGCGCGCCAGCCACGCACCAGGCTGCCGGCTGCTTTGCCAGCAGCACGACCGCCGATCTGATCCACCCCTGCGGCGCCAAGCGGATCGGCAGTGCCCAGCTCTGGCGTCGCGGCCACCTGTTGCAGCACGGCAGCATCCTGCTCGATCCGCCGGCGGAACTCTGGTGGCAGGTGTTCGGATCGGCGCCACCAGCCCTGCCTCGTCTGCCGGTCAGTGGCCTGGAGCTGGAGCAAGTGTTGAGGCGTTCAGCCCGGCAGCACCTGCCCTTTGCCGGCACCATTCCCTGGCAGAACCGCGAACTGAGCCCACAGGACTGGCAGGCCATCGGCGAGGGCGAAGGGCGGTATCGGCTGTCGCCGGATCGGCCCGAATGCCTGGATCAGACCTGATCGCCGCCTGGCCGCGGAGGGGAACCCCCATCACTGGCACCACCGACATTGCCATCTTGAGCGGAACCGACTTCACCGGTGCCCACCATCCCCTTGGCGATCTGGCCCAGGGCCAGCCCGAGGGGGTAACCGCTCTGGCGACGAGCGTTGGCCAGCAGGGGAGCAGGCAGGCGCAGGCCGAGGCGGCGCAGCACAGCCTCCCCGAGTTCGGGCCGCTCAATCGTGCCGCAAGGCAGCCCCGCCGGGCTGAGGACCAGCAGCCGCGGGCTGTGCTCCAGCTCCAGGGCCGCCTGCCACAGCGGAGCTGATTCAGCGATTGAAGCCAGGCTGCTGAGAGGCCTCAGATGATCGCCGACCTGTTCGCTGTCCCAGCGCTGGACCGGCAGATCCCGCAGCGGAGCGTCATCGATCAGTCCCCGCCAGCGGCCGCGATCACAGACCAGGATCCAGTCAGGCAGCTCCGTTCCGGCCACTGGCAGTGCCCCATTCGCGCCAATGGTGCCACCGCTGGCCCCCTGACTCGGTTGGTCTGACAGGCGGCTCAAGGGGGCTTCGCCAGCTGGAGTGGCGGGGATGCTGGCGGCATCATCGAGGCGCAGGCGGCTCAGTTGGCGCAGGCTGGTGGAGGCCTCCAGCACCCGGTAACGGCGCTGGGCCACATCCTTGACCTTGATGTCCTTGAGGGCCTTCTGCACCTGGAGCATCTGCTGCTGATTGCGAGCCGCCCCCAGGCCGAACCAGCCGAGCAGCATCAGCCAGGCCCCGGCCAGGCCGCTGCCCCGCAGCAGCAGCAGGCTGCCCAGGAAGATCGCCAGAAAGGCCAGCAGCCGGCCACAGACGTTGGCCACCTCGAGGCCGCGCCTTTGACTGCCGGTGATCTGCCAGACCAGGGCCTTGACGATCAGGCCGCCATCGAGGGGCAGGCCCGGCAGCAGATTGAACAGGGCCAGCACGAGGTTGAGGGCGCCGAGCTGATAGACCATCGCGCCGAGCACAGGCGAGAGGTGGGAGGCCGGATGCCCCAGGGAGAGCAGGCTGATGGCCAGCACAAGGCTGACCGCCGGTCCAGCAGCTGCAACCTGCAGCGCGCCCATGGCGGTGGAGCACTCCCGCTCAACGCTGGCCACGCCACCGAGCAGGAACAGGGTGATGCTGCGCACCTGCACCCCCTGGGCAAGAGCCACCAGCGAGTGGCCCAGTTCGTGCAGCAGCACGGAGACAAAGAGCAGCACGGCCGTGGCCAGGGCGACAGCCCAGAGCAGCCCCGGAGACGCCTGGCCCGTCAGGCTGAGGCGGTAGTGCTGTTCAAAAGCCACCGTGGCCACGAACAGGATCACGAACCAGGTGGGATGGATCCGCAGGGGGATACCACGAATTTTGAACAGTTGCCAGCCTTCTCCCACTGCCACCGATGCGACGGGGCCCCAGGAATCACCTGGAGCGGTGTAAGCCGGATCCTAGAAAGGCACCCTCCGGCCCTGATCGTTTGCCCCAGCCTGCGCTCAAGATCTGCGGCCTCCGCCATCCCGCCCAGGCGGCCGCGGTGGCCGCCCTCGGCGTCGAGGCGATCGGGGTGATCGCTGTGCCCACTTCGCCCCGCTACCTGGCGGCAGATCGGCGTCAGGAGCTGTTTGGCGCAGCCAGCTCCAGCGCCCCGGGCTGCCAGGGGGTGCTGGTGGTGGCCGATCCGGCCGATCCTGAGCTCGAGCAGCTCGCCGCCGGGCGGGGCCATCAGGTGCTGCAGCTCCATGGCGAGGAGAGCCCCAGCCGCTGCCGGCAGCTGCGTTCCCAGCTGGGTGTGGCGATCTGGAAAGCGCTGCGCATTCGCTCGCGCCAGGATCTCGAACGCGCTCAGGCCTACGGCGAGGTCGTCGATGCCCTGCTGCTCGATGCCTGGGTGCCCGATCAACTGGGGGGCACCGGTCACAGCCTGCCGCTCGACTGGCTCAGCGACTTCCAGCCGCCCCTGCCCTGGTGGCTGGCGGGCGGAATCCGGCCCGAGAGCGTGGCGGATCTGCTGGAGCACCTGCAGCCCGAGGGCCTCGATGTCTCCAGTGGCGTGGAGAGCAGTCCCGGGGTGAAAGATCTCGATCGGGTCGCCCAGCTGCTGGCAGCCATGGGCAGACCCTCGAGCCGGAACGTGGGCTGAACCGACCCCAACAGCGGCCTCCGCACCACCCAGCCAGCGCCGCGAAACGTATCCAGACCAGGCATCGGGGCTGTCGGCAAGAGCGCAACGAGATCGTGTCCAGCAGCTGCCGCTGCCAAACCAACGGTTGAGCATCGGCTTCCAGGCAGGCAGGATCAGTGTTGATACCTCTGGGCGATCCGCTTTGGCCTCCCTCTCTGCCGTTCGTCGCGCCCTGTCCCGAGGCGATCGGAGCCTGAATCCGGGGAGGGGCCTGGCGGCACTTCTGGCCCCGCTGCTGCTTTCGCCCCTGCTTGTCGCGCCCATGCTGCTGGCGCCCGGGGTGGGCCTGGCACCTGGGCGGGCCCAGGATCTGGTGGGCTGCCAGCTCATCGAGGGCACACTCCAATGCGTGCCGGGAATCACCGCCGATCCTCAACAGCAGATCCGCATCCTTGAAGGGACGATTGCGGCTGATCAGAAGCTGGAGGGGGCTGTCGAGCAGAACATCGCCGGACTGCAGCGCCTGGAGCTGCAGGGGCAGGCCAGCCAGGGGGCCATGCTGCGCGCCGTGATCAGCGCCGATGCGCTGGCCTCCCTGCCACCCGGTGCCTTTCACTGGTATCGCCGCACAGCCAAGGACAGCCGTTGGCTGTTGATCGTGGGGGCCACAGGGCCCAGCTACCGGCTGCAGCCAGCCGATGCCAACGCCCTGGTGATGGTGGTTGTGGCCGTGCCCGCAGCCGGCGGCGGCAGCCAACGCGCGGCCTCAGCGCCGCTGGGACCGGTGCTGGCAACAACAGCCCCTTGAGCTCCTTTGAGGGGCAACGCCATCAACGGGGCTCTGGCGTTGCTGCCTGTGGGGTGATGTCCCCCACTGACGTGGGACCGGCGCCTCGCTGCCACGGGCGGGGCTCTGAGGCACTGAGCCAGGTCAGCCGACTTTTGGCATGACGAAAAGAGGAGCAGACCGTACGAAGGTTCGGCTCGGAAGCGGCTGAAAGAGCAGCACGCTGCTCTCGACAGCTGAACAAAGAAATCTGCCGATCGACCACCCCGCCCCAGCGACTTGGCCCGGTTGCTGGGGTACGCCGACGAATCCCTGGACCTGCAGATCAGCGAATCAGGAGGGATTCCTGCTGTCTCACCAGCTCAAAGAATTCCTGCTTGAGGCTGGGATCATGGCGGAAATCCCCGCGGACAACAGAGTTCACCATGCTGGTCTGGGGCTCTTTGACACCGCGCCACTTCATGCAGTAGTGCTGAGCTTTGACCAGGATCGCCAGACCCTGCGGAGCACAGA
>CALPMR020000264.1 GCA_943324725.2 Bordetella parapertussis
CAGGGGATGGAGTGGATCTCCGCGTGGGGCGCGGCGATTCAGGTCATCCGACGGAAGGCGAGGCAGACGTTGTGGCCGCCGAACCCGAAGGAGTTGGAGAGCACCACGTTCACGCGGTGTTCTCTGGCTTCGTTGGGGACGACATCCAGATCACAGGCGGGATCGGGATTGCTGTAGTTGATCGTAGGCGGTACGAGGTTGTGTCCAATGGCCAGCACCGCTGCCACGGCTTCGATGCCGCCGCTGCCGCCCAGCAGGTGACCGGTCATCGATTTGGTGGAGCTGACCGGGATCCGGTAGGCGTGATCGCCCAGGGCGGACTTGATCGCGGACGTCTCGTTGCTGTCGTTGGCCTGGGTGCTGGTGCCATGGGCGTTGACATAGTCCATGGCCTCTGGCTCCAGGCGGGCGTCGACCAGGGCCAGGCGCATCGCTTCGGCACCACCGACCCCTCCGGGGGATGGGGAGGTGATGTGGTGGGCATCGCAGGTGGTGCCATAGCCGACGATCTCGGCCAGGATCGTGGCGCCGCGGGCCTGGGCATGCTCCAGGCTCTCGAGCACGATCACGCCGGCGCCCTCGCCGATCACGAAGCCGTTGCGCTCGGCATCAAAGGGGCGACTGGCGGTGGCCGGGTCGTCGTTGCGGAAGGAGAGGGCCTTGGCGCTGGCGAAGCCGGCCACCCCCAGCGGCGTGATCGCCGATTCGGCCCCGCCGCAGACCATCACATCGGCCAGGCCGAGCTGGATCTGGCGGTAGGCATCGCCGATGGCATTGGAGCCGGCGGCACAGGCGGTGGCGACGGCGCTGCTCGGCCCCTTGGCCCGAAGGGCGATCGCCGCCAGGCCCGTGGCCATGTTGGGGATCATCATCGGCACGCAGAACGGGCTGACCCGGTCGGGGCCGCGGTCGGCCAGCACATGGGCCTGGGTTTCCATCATCAGCAGTCCGCCCACGCCCGAGCCGATGGCAATGCCCACCCGCTGCTGGTTGCTGGCGTCAATGGTCAGGCCGGCAGCGGCCACGGCCTGCTTGGCCGCGACGACACCGAACTGACAGAAGCGGTCCCAGCGTTTGGCCTCTTTCGGCTCCAGCCAGCCGGCGGGGTCGAAGCCCTTCACTTCCGCCGCAAAGCGGCAGGCATGGCGCGAGGCATCGAACAGAGTGATCGGAGCGACGCCATTGCGCCCTCCGCTCAGCCCTTCCCAATAGGTCTCGACATCGTTGCCGATCGGTGTGACCGCGCCTAGGCCAGTGACGACGACGCGGCGGAGTCCCTCCACCATGGGCGCCTCAGGCCTGCTTCTCTAGGATGTACTTGACAGCATCTCCAACGGTGGTGATGCCTTCGGCGGCCTCGTCGGGAATCTCGATGTCGAAGGCCTCTTCCAAGGCCATCACCAGCTCGACGGTGTCGAGGGAGTCAGCGCCGAGATCGTTCTGGAAGTTGGATTCCGGCTTGACTTCACCCGCATCGACGCTGAGCTGCTCGGCAACGATCGAGCGCACTTTCTCGAAGATCGCTTCCTGTGACATGGCCGCTTGGAGAGAGGCCGCATCCTACGGGTCCGCCTTGCGCCGGCCTCGTGCTCGATCGGATTCGGGCCTTTTCGGCTCCAGGCGTATGAACAAGGGTGACGGGCTGGCGATGCCCGCGTTGGCCTGCCGGCGGCCTTGGGTACCTTGGGCACCACGCCGTGCGCGTTCACGCACCCCGTCACTCAAACGAGGACCATGTCCCACGCCGTCAAGATCTACGACACCTGCATCGGCTGCACGCAGTGTGTGCGCGCCTGCCCCCTCGACGTCCTCGAGATGGTGCCCTGGGACGGTTGCAAGGCCGCACAGATCGCCTCCTCCCCCCGCACCGAAGATTGCGTCGGCTGTAAGCGCTGCGAAACCGCTTGCCCCACCGATTTCCTCAGCATCCGCGTCTATCTCGGTGACGAGACCAGCCGCTCCATGGGCCTGTCCTACTGAGCGTTCCGCTGTCCCTGGACTGCGGACGCCCTGCTGGTCTGTGGTTCCCATAAGCTCGTGCCCGGCGCTTCGCCGGGCTTTTTTTTGGCCACCCTCCGCTGACCCGTCCTTATGTGCGGCATCGTTGCCCTGATCGGTTCGCGTGAGGCGGCGCCCCAGCTGCTGGAGGGCTTGCGGCAACTCGAATACCGCGGCTACGACTCGGCCGGTATCGCCACGGTCGATGCCGAGGGGCTGCACTGCCTCAAGGCGGAAGGGAAGCTCGTCAATCTCACCGGCCGCTATGAGTTGCACGGGGCCCCGGGCCACTGCGGCATCGGTCATACCCGCTGGGCCACCCATGGCAAGCCGGAGGAGCGCAACGCCCACCCCCACCTCGACGGCAGTGGTCGCCTGGCGGTGGTCCAGAACGGCATCATCGAGAACCACCGCAGCCTGCGCGAGGAGCTTCAGGCTGGGGGGGTGTCGTTTCTGAGCGACACTGACACCGAGGTGATCCCCCATCTGCTGGCCCGTCGCCTGGAGCAGTTGCGCTCCGAGGGGCTCCGAGCCGATGGCCCCCTGTTGTTACGGGCCGTGCAGGAGGTGCTGCCCCTTTTGCACGGGGCCTATGCCCTGGCTGTGCTCTGGGCGGACGTGCCCGGGGCCCTGGTGGTGGCCCGCCGTCAGGCGCCGCTGTTGATCGGCCTGGGGGAAGGGGAGTTCCTTTGCGCCAGTGACACCCCGGCCCTGGCCGGTTTCACCCGCACGATCCTGCCGCTGGAAGACGGTGAGGTGGCCCTGCTGACGCCGCTCGGGATTGAGCTCTATGGCGGCGACGGTCAGCGGGTGCAGCGCACCCCGAGTCTGCTGAGCGGCACCGAGCACGTGGCCGACAAGCGCAGCTTCCGCCACTTCATGCTCAAGGAGATCCATGAGCAGCCGGAAACGGCCGCTCTCTGGGTGGCTCGCCATCTGCCGGAACCGCGTCCGGCCGATGCCCCCGAGCTGCCGTCACCGGAGGGCCTGGCGCTGGTGGCGCTGCCCCTCGATGAGGCGGTCTATGAGGGGGTGGAGCGGATCCAGATCCTGGCCTGTGGCACCAGCCGCCATGCGGCGCAGGTGGGCGCCCATCTGCTGGAGCAGCTGGCCGGTATCCCCACCAACGTCTTCTACGCCAGTGAGTTCCGCTACGCGCCGCCGCCGCTGGTGCCGCACATGCTCACCATCGGCGTCACCCAGTCGGGCGAAACCGCCGACACCCTGGCGGCCCTGGCGATGGAACAGGAGCGGCGCCAGCTGCTGGCGGATCCGGCCTTCGCTCCCCGCTCGCTGGGCATCACCAACCGGCCCGAGAGCTCCCTCGGCCGGCTTGTGCCCCATATCCTCGACATCGGTGCCGGCATCGAGGTGGGGGTGGCGGCCACCAAGACCTTCCTGGGCCAATTGCTGGCCTTTTACGGATTGGCGCTGGCCTTCGCCGAGCGCCGCGGCCATCGTCCCGGCGGGCCGGATCCGCAGCGCTTGCGGGACCTAGTGGAGCAGCTGCGGCTGGTGCCGGCCCTGCTTCAGACCCTGGTCGTGGACCATGATCGCCGCTGCGCTGAGCTGGCTCACCTGTTTGCAGACACCCAGGATGTGATCTTTCTGGGGCGAGGTATCAACTATCCGATCGCCATGGAAGGGGCCCTCAAGCTCAAGGAGATCAGCTACATCCATGCCGAGGGCTATCCCGCCGGTGAGATGAAGCACGGCCCCATCGCCCTGCTGGATGCCCGGGTGCCGGTGGTGTCGATCGCGGTGCCGGGCACGGTGTTCGACAAGGTGCTCTCCAACGCCCAGGAGGCCAAGGCCCGCGATGCCCAGTTGATCGGCGTGGCACCCGAAGGCCCCGACAC
>CALPMR020000265.1 GCA_943324725.2 Bordetella parapertussis
CATCAGCTACGGCCTCAAGGCCCTGGGGGTGCTGGTGCTCGGTGGGCTCGGCAGCGTGCCCGGGGCCATGCTCGGCGGGCTGATCATCGGTCTGGCTGAGGCGTTCGTGCCGGCGGAATGGTCCGGCTGGAAAGATGCCGTGGCCTATGGCTTCCTGTTTCTGATCCTGGTGCTGCGGCCCCAGGGCCTGCTCGGCAGACCCCTGGGACCGAAGGTCTGAGCCATGGATGCCGGCCTGCTGGAACAGATGCTGATCGGCGCCCTGCTGGCCCTGTCGGTGTACCTGCCCCTGCGCTGCGGCCAGCTGTCGTTGGCGACCCCCGGCTTCTTCGCCATCGGCGGCACCGTGGCGGCCCTGCTCTCCACGCGGATCCCGGCCTTCGCCGGCACGGGCGCCAGCTCGCCGCTGCCGGCCCTGCTGCTGGAGATGGCCCTGGCCGGCCTGCTGGCGGGCCTGCTGGCCCTGGCGATCGGCGGCACGGTGCTGCGGCTGCGGGGCATCTATCTGGCGATCGCCACGATCGCCCTGGTCGAAATCCTGCGGGTGATCACCCTCAACCTGCCCTTCACCGGCGGCGCCCTTGGCATCTTCGGCATCCCCCAGCCCTTCGCTGGCGCCAGCGGCTATGCCGGCTTCACCCTGGTGCTGCTGGCCGTGGTCTGCTGGCTCTGCTCCCGATTGGAGCAGCTGCGCCTCGGCCGGGCGATGGCGGCGATCCGCGACGACGAGCTGGCCGCCAGCTGCGTCGGCATCGACACCGCCGCGGTGAAGCTCAACGCCTTCGTGCTCAGTGCCCTGCTGGCGGGGCTCACCGGTGCCCTGGCCGCCCACTTCCTCAATTCCTGGAACGCCAAGCTCGGCAGCTTTGACGCCAGCATCACCACCCTGGCCTTCGTCGTCTTCGGCGGCTCGCGCACCTGGCTGGGGCCGGTGATCGGCGGCCTGCTGCTGACAGCGCTGCCGGAGCTGCTGAGGCCGGTGGGCGATCTGCGCCTGATTGTGTTCGGCCTGGTGATCCTGCTGGGGCCGGTGCTGTTCCCCCAGGGTCTGATCACGCCCCAGCGCCTCCAGGGACTCGGCCAGTGGGTTGCGGCTCTCGGCCAGCAGCTGCGGGTCCGGATCAGCGGGGTGCGGCGACCATGAGCGCTGCTCCCCTGCTGAAGGCTGCTCCCCTCGTGGAGGCTTCTCCCCTGCTGGAAGTGGAGGGACTCTGCTGCCGCTTCGGCGGCCTGCTGGCCCTCAACAACGTCTCGCTGGCGGTGCGGCCGGGGGAGATCTTCGGGCTGATCGGCCCCAATGGTGCCGGCAAGACCACCCTGTTCAACGCCATCACCGCCCTGACCCCAGCCAGCTCCGGCCGGGTGCTGTGGCGCGGGCAGCCGCTGGCCGGCTCCCGTCCCGATCAGCTCAGCCGCCTGGGCCTGGCCCGCACCTTCCAGAACCTGCGCCTGTTCGACAGCCTGTCGGTGCAGGCCAACGTGGTGGTGGGGCTGCACCGCTTTGCGGCCAGCCCCCTGCTGGCCGCCCTGCTCGGCGGCGCCGCGGTGCGGCGGCGGCAGCGGCAGCTCGAGCAGCGAGCCCTGGAGCTGCTGGCCCTGGTGGGGCTGGAGGATCAGGCCCATCTGCCTGCCGCAGGCCTGCCCTACGGCGAGCGGCGACGCCTGGAGCTGGCCCGGGCCCTGGCCACCGAACCGCGGCTGCTGCTGCTCGATGAGCCCGCCGCCGGCATGAATCCGGCGGAAAAGAACGATCTCTGCGACCTGATCCGCACGATCCGCGAGCGCTTCGATCTCACCGTGATGATCATTGAGCACCATGTGCCGCTGATGATGCGGCTCTGCGATCGGCTGGCGGTGCTCAACTTCGGCGAACGCATCGCCCTGGGCACGCCCACCGAAGTCCGCCAGGACCCCGGCGTGATCGAGTCCTATCTGGGGAGTGGGCGATGACCGCCGCCCACGCCCTTGCCTCGAGCAACGAGCCGCTGCTGGAACTGCGCCGGGTCACAGTGCGCTACGGCGCCATCACGGCCCTGCGGGGGGTGGATCTGAGCCTGCAGCAGGGGGAACTGGTTGCCCTGCTGGGGGCCAACGGCGCCGGCAAAAGCACCACCCTGCGGGCGATCTCGCGGCTGGTGAGCCCTGCCGCTGGCAGCATCCACTGGCGCGGCGCCGACCTGGCCGGCCTCAGACCCGAGACCACGGTGAAACTCGGCATCGGCCATTGCCCGGAGGGCCGCCGCGTGCTCAGCCGCCAGAGCGTGGCCAGCAACCTGGAGCTGGGGGCCTGGCTGCGCCACGACAAGGACGGCATCGCCGCTGATCTGGAGCGCTGCTACGGGCTGTTCCCTCGCCTGGCCGAACGCCGCCGCCAGCTGGCCGGCAGCCTCTCGGGTGGCGAGCAGCAGATGCTGGCGATCGCCCGCTCGCTGATGGCCCGGCCGAGCCTGCTGCTGCTCGATGAACCCAGCCTGGGCCTGGCCCCGAAGCTGGTGAGCGAGGTGATGACCATCCTGGCCGAGCTGCATGCCGGCGGCCTGACGATGCTGCTGGTGGAGCAGAACGCCCATGCCGCCCTGGAGATCGCCAACCGGGGCCTGGTGCTGGAAGCGGGCACGCTGCGCCTGGCCGGCACGGCCCAGGAGCTGCTCGCCAATGCCGAGTTGCGGGCCTCCTATCTGGGCGATGGCGACGGCTTTTGATCAAGCTCGCCAGGGTTGACCATCGTTGATTGTTCAAGGTTGTCTAGGGTTTCATCACTCGATCGAATCCAAAACGATGGGACACCATTCGCAGCTCTACGCCAAGGGTCTTGATGAGATGCGGCGCCATCTTGGCCCCCAGGCCGATCATCTGATTGGGCGCATCGAAGCGATTTCAGCGGAATTTGCCAAGGTGAATGTGGAGTTCCCCTATGGAGAGCTTTACACCCGCCAGGTGCTCGATCCGCGCGTACGGGAGCTCTGCACGGTGGCCGCTCTGACGGTACAGGGCTTCTCCAGTCCGCAGCTGAAACTCCACATCGAAGCAGCCCTCAATTGCGGGGCATCGAAGGAGGAGATCACCGAGATCATCACCCAGATGATTGCCTATGCCGGCTTCCCTGCCGCCACCAACGCCCTGCTCGCCGCCGGTGAGGTGTTTGATCGGCTCGCAGCTGTCGCCTGAAGCTGTCGCCTCAGACAACCGCTTGAAACCAGCCGCCGCCGTCACCGAGAGGATCCCGTCACGGCGACGATCCAGTCGTGGTGGTGATCCTGTCGCGGCGCTGATCGTCAGCGTCGATGATGCCCCCGTTCGGAACGCCCCCCGCTTCGATGCGTTGCCCTCCCGTGCTGATCGCGGTCCTGAACCGCCTGCTGCCGATCGTGGCGCTGGGCCTGGCGATCGGCGTGGCCTGCTGGCCCCTCAATCTGCTGGATCGCGCCCAGGATCAGCTGCTGCAACTGCTGCCCCGTTTCGAAGGCGGCAGCTGGCGGCCGATCACGGTGGCGATGGCCTGCGCGCCGCTGCTGGTCATGCCCGTGCTGCTCTGGTTGCAGGCCGGGGTCTGGTCCCAGGCGGCCGGTTCCGGCATCCCCCAGACCCTGGTGAGCCTGGAACATCCCGAGCGCGCCGCTGCACTGCTGGCCCCGAAAGCCACCGTGCAACGGCTGATGCTCTGGTCGATGGCCACCCTGGCCCTGTTGCCCCTGGGCCGCGAAGGGCCGGTGGTGCAGGTCGGAGCGGCCATGGCCCACAGCCTGCGGCAACGGGTCCCGCGCTGGCTCCAGCAGCTGGGCCGCGATGATCTGATTGCACTGGCGGGTGGCGCCGGACTGGCGGCC
>CALPMR020000266.1 GCA_943324725.2 Bordetella parapertussis
CGAGCGGCCAGGGCCAAGCCCGATCCCGGCGGCGATCGCCCGGCTGCGGGCCGCGGTGGGAGAGGCCCCCACCACGCTGCTGGTGGTGCCGGGCAGCCCCGATCTCAATGAACAGACCGTCTCCTATGTGGGGCGTCTCGGCGGCGGCCGGATCGAAGCCCGCCGCCTCGGCCGCCAGCGCCATGAACATCCCCTGGTGCTGGAGCGCAGCAGCTGGATCCTGCTGGCCAGCGGCGACCAGGGCACCAACCGGCCGCCCTCGCGGGAGCTGAGCCTGAAGGTGCGCCGCGATGGCCGCTTCGCCCGGGTGGGCAGCTGGCCCTGGAGCGAAGGGCGCAGCGTCGAGCTATGGCAACGGCGCGGCGGCACGGCCCCGCGCTTCGATCCCCAGTTCATCGCCCTGGCCCGGGGGATGGAGCGGGGGCCGGAGGGATTGGCGACCCTGTTCGCCCGCATCGGCCCGGAACACCAGCTCGATGGCCATTTCCTTTATCAGCAGCGGGTGCGGGCCTGGGCCCGCCAGCGCCTGCAGCAGGATTCCAGGGACAGCGATGCCCTCTGGAGCCTGGCCTTGCTGGCCACCTTGAACAACCGCCCCAGCGAGGCTGAAGGCTGGTACACCAGGCTCAGCCAGCTGCAGCCAGCCAACCCCTGGCCAGCGGCCTATCGGGCCGTGGTGCAGCTGGCCGACTGGCGGCCGGCGGCCGCCGTCAGCGGGCTGGATCAGGCGCCGGCGGCGGTGCGCCGGCAGCCGGTGGTGAGCGCCCTGGCTGATCTGAGCGGTGTGCTGTCAGGGCGACTCTGGCGCCTGGGGGACCTGCGCCAGCATCTGCCGCCCGCCGTCGAGGAGGTGGTCAAGCGGGTGCAGGCCGGCGCCCATCAGCTCGGCCCCCACGAATAGGTCCAGGGCAGAGGCCTCCAGCGCCGCCGCCGCGTCCGGCGAAATCGCTGACCAACGCCACCCAGACTGCCCGCTTGGAATGACTCCGCAGGCTGCCGGCAGAGGAGCCCTTGAGCGGTGAGTTCATCCCCTCCATCGATTCGTGGGCGCAGCCACCAACATGGGTGGATCTTCGGCCTCACTGTGTTGGGACTGGAAAGGCCACAGCGCGCCCAATTCCATGACTTGAAGATGATCCGCCCCGCCAGCCTGAGCGCGAACCGCTCGGTGGCGGTCGCAGCCACCTTGTTTGCCGTGGTGGGACTGCTGCTGCAGTGGTGGAAGCTGCAGTCCCTCACAGCCTCCTACGACCAGGGCATCTTTCTGCAGGTGCTCTGGAACGGTCTGCACGGCCACCCCTTTGAAAGCACCCTGTCCTCCCAGCTGTCCACCAACGTGGTGCACAGCGGCCAGCTTCCCCAGCTGGGCTACCACCGCCTCGGCCAGCACTTCACACCGACCCTGGCCCTGTGGATTCCTCTGGTGGGGCTGCTGGGAGCCCTGGCTCTGCCGCTGGTGCAGGTGGGGCTGATGACGGCGGCGGGGCTGATGCTGCACCGGCTTGCTCTGCAGCGACTGAAGCCCGCCACGGCCGCAGCCCTCGCGATCGCCTTCTTCGGCGCCAATGCGGTGGTGGGACCCACCTGGGGCAACTTCACCGACCTCTGTCAGCTGCCGCTGCTGTTTTTTGCCCTGGTGCTGGGCCTGCGGCTCAGGCGGCCCTGGCTGGTGGGAGTGAGCGCTCTGCTGATCCCGCTGATCCGCGAGGACACCGGCGTGCTGCTGGTGGGGGTGGGGCTCTGGCTCTGGTCGCGTGAAGCGAGGCGCTGGCCCCTGGCCCTGGCCCTGATCCTCTACGGCGCCGGCTGGGTGGCCTTGGTGACCAATGTGCTGATGCCGCTGTTCAGCGAAGACAACGCCCGGCGCTTCATGATCGAGAACTTCGGTCAATACGTGCAGGGCACCACCAGGGCCAGCAGCCTGGAGGTGTTGCGACAGGCCCTGCAGCAACCAGCGGTGCTGCTGCACGAACTGGTGCATCCGCCACTGGAAACCCTGCGCTATCTCGCCGGTCAGGGGCTGCCGCTGCTGTTCGTCCCCCTGATCTCAGCCGATGCCTGGTTGCTGATGGGTCTGCCCCTGCTGGCGCTGCTCCTGGCCCAGGGCAGCAACAACCCTCTCTCGATCAACATCCGCTACGCCCTGCTCGTGGTTCCGGGGCTGTTTGTTGGGGCCCTGTGCTGGTGGGAACGCCATCCCCAGCTGCAGAGCTCCCGCCGCCTCCGGCACCTCTGGCAAGGCTGCATCGGCCTGTCGCTGCTGTTTGCCCTGATGGCCAACCCCAACCGCAGCCTCTCCTTCGTGATTCCCGACAGCATTCAGCCCTGGGTTTATGCCAGCCCGGTGGCGCAATGGCGCCATGGTCAACGGGCCCGCGAGGCCCTGGCCGTCATCCCCAGCCAGGCCAGCGTCAGTGCCTCCACCAATCTGGTGCCCCAACTCGCCCAGAGGTTCGTGCTGGTGCGCTTCCCCAAGGCCACGGCCTACCTCAATCGCGAACGCCAGGTGCAGCCTGTGGACTGGGTGGCTGTGGACCTCAACTGGCTTGAGCGCTACAGCAAGGCTTTCGACGAAGACCGTGAGACCCTCGAAGCGAGCGTGGAGTGGCTCAGCCAACCGCAGTTGAACTACGGGCCGGTCTCCGTGAGGGATGGCGTGGTGGTGCTGCAACGGCATGCAGCCCCCGAGCCGGAGCTCGATCGACAGCTGCAGGCCCTTCTGAGCCGACTGCAGCGACAACTGCACCAAAACGATGCCCCCGATCCCTGACGGGACCGGGGGCTCTCGCCGGGTCCGCTCTGGCGCGGAACCGTTTGATCAGGAGTCGATCAGCCGGGGCAAGCCCGCAGCGGATCGGGGCCGGTTCAGCCGGCGTTCTCCGCGATCAGCAGACCCTGCATGGAACAACTGGAACTCACGGGCACCTCCTCCTTGGGGGATGGCGTCAGCCGGCGATGCTTACGGCGCAGAGACCAGCCCTGCACCACACCACTGCTAACAGAACGGAGTCAACCTAGCGAGCCGAACAACGGCCCTGCGACCGAAGCAAGATCCCGATCACGGTCTTGATGGACAGAGCTGGGAACGAACACAATGAAGAGGCGACGGAGCAGCCGTGTTATCGGCCAATGTCGCAACGACGGTCGTAACTCGAATTGCGGGGTGAAGCCGAACATGCACAAATCTGGTTTCATATCGCCACCAGTTCAGGCAGACGCGGCGCAGCTTCAGCGGCATGGATATCACGCCACACTGAGATCACGGTCCAGTGATTAGGCCGAGGATTCCAGGCCCAAGACCTGGAAACGCTCCAAGCCCGACTGCCCCTGGAGAGCCTGAGCGAGCCGCTGCAGATAGGGCTGATAGAGGTCACGCCTCTGCGGATTGAACGCATCCCCATGGGATATCAATACAAAAAAGGCGCCCGGAGGGCGCCTTGATCAGATGTGATCGAAATGATGAGCAATCAGAGAGCGTTGCCGCGGGGCAGAACTTCTTCAGGGAAGACGAAGTTTTCGTGCGGCTGGTCCGCAGGGGCCATCCAGGCGCGCAGACCCTCATTCAGCAGAATGTTCTTGGTGTAGAACGTCTCGAACTCAGGATCTTCAGCGGCCCGGATTTCCTGGGACACGAAGTCATAGGCGCGCAGATTGAGCGCCAGGCCGATGATGCCGATGCTGCTGGTCCACAGACCCATCACCGGCACGAACAGCATGAAGAAGTGCAGCCAGCGCTTGTTGGAGAAGGCGATCCCGAAGATCTGGCTCCAGAAGCGGTTGGCGGTGACCATCGAATAGGTCTCTTCTTCCTGGGTGGGCTCGAACGC
>CALPMR020000267.1 GCA_943324725.2 Bordetella parapertussis
AACGATGAAGCAGATGGTCGCGGCCAGCAGCGTCGGGATCATCAGCACACCGAACCAGCCCACGTAGAGGCGGTTGTTGGTGGAGGTGACCCAATCGCAGAACTGATTCCACGCCGAAGCGCCGGAGCGCTGTTGGATTGTGGCGGTCATGAGGACGGGGATTGGTGCTCTTGAAGAGCGGGATGAAAGGCCGGTACTCCGGCATGGCCAACGTAACGGAATCTTGCGGCGGCGGGGAGGCTGGGCAGCCCAGGAGCTATCAGCGGACCGGATAGGAGCGATCAGCTGCGCTGATCAGAGCTTTTCTGGCAAGCGGTCTGGCCGGTTCGGCCGGGGCTCAGCAACAGCCCCACTGGAAGGCTTCAGGGCAGCACAGCTCACCACTGGGGACCACAGGAGGCCCAGCCCTCCTTTCGCTTTTCACTCCAAAGCTTGATCGCTGCCTCCCTGGAGAGTTCCCGGCGGTGCTTGAGCAGGGGCACAGCTTCTCCGGGCAAGAGCTCCCCGGTGATCACCTCCAGCTGCTGACACCAGCGGTCCCAGCGGGTCGGCCGGAAGTGGAGCACCTGGCGGCCATCACTGATCCAGCCCTCCTGGGGCGAGAGCGGTGGCCGCTTGCTGTTGTTCAAGTGCATCAGCAGCTCAGACCACCTCGGGCGCCCAGCCCCGTTGCCTCACCATGTCGTCAGTCCAGCCCTGGCAGCGGCTGGTGAGGTGCTCGCCATGGGCGATCAGGCCCTGCTGCAGGTGGCAGGTGAGCAACGGGATGCAGTTGACGCCGGCGTGATGACGAAACCAGTGGCAGGTCATGCAGACCTTGCGGCTGCGGGTCTTGAGCAGGACGCCTTCATCGAGATAGGGCCATTCCTCGATGGAGGCCTCAATAGACCCGACCCCTTCGGCCGCGTGCCGACGCAGACGGACACCCATACCCCTCCTTTCAACGATGCGAACATATGTACTAGCACGAGTTCATCTCTCTGGCTTCTGCGGCGTTGGATCGCCCTCGGGGGGGCGTGGTGTTCCTGGCCGGGAGCTGGAAACCCAGGTGCCGCAGCCTGGGCCACGGGAAGGGGGAGGGCGCTGCTGGGGTGAGGGCAGCACAGGCGCAACGGATTGCGACCCGCCTAGACGGTCGGATGGGCGGAGCTGTCCTCCCGTCAGGTTGAGGCGGAGCTTGCCGGCAAAGGCTTTAAGCACCGTCCCCCCCCCGCTTGGATAACTGGTGGGGTTCCCCCGGTGCTCGTCAGCAGCGGGTTTTGCCATTGGCCTGGGCTGCTTCAGAGCGGCAGGCCATCCATGCAGCAGTTCTTGCCATCCATGCCGATTACAGCGATGGCGTACCCCTTGATCTCGCGGTCGAAACTCACGCGCGAAAGCCTTCAGGTGAGATCAATCCCTTGGGGACTACGGTCAGCGAGGCTATTAATTGGCCGCAGCTGATCCAAGCATTCAAGGATCACAAACTCAGCAGCGGAGCGATCAAGCAGAGCACTTGGGATGAGATTTATTGGCGGCGCATGGCTGTGGTACTGGAGGCCATTGGTGGTAAACGACGACCCATCTCATCGAAGCAACTGCTGGAGAGCGTGATTGAGTCTTGAAAGGACAGACCCGGATCGCGTGGGCGACAATTACAAGTGCAATTCACGGCGGCGCTACTACGCTGGGGTGTCGATTCGGAACACCTGCCATCATCCCGGGCTCCTCCCCTTGATCTCTCTGTCTATGTTGGCCGCAAGCGTGATAAACAAGGGATTACAACACCCATTGATGTCAGCCATGTGCTCGGCTTGGTGGAGGCCATTCCCGATCCGCGTTGGCGATTGGCGTTTCAGCTGATGGCTGCCTACGGCCTCCGGCCAGAGGAACTGCAGCACCTGGAGAGTCGAAAAGGGCAGCTCTGGACGACCTATCAGAAGGTTTCCAGTCGGGGCCACACCCGATCCAGGATGCTGCGACTGTTGCCCTGCGACGACTGGGCCCAGGCCTGGCAGCTTGAGAAAGCATTTCGATCCGACCGCATGCCGCCGATGCGGCCGGGCCATGGAGCTGAGGACCTTGGCAACTACATACGTCGCCGGACTCTCTGGCAACAGCTCCGGCGGGAGTATGAAGAACTGGGAGAAAAGCTGGTCCTCTATTCCTGCCGCCACGGTTATGCCCACCGCGCTCACATCATCTGTGAGCTCCCGCCCAAGGTGGTGGCAGCAGCCATGGGCCACTCAGTGGAAACCCATCTCGCGGCCTACAGCCGATGGTGCGGTGATGACGTAGTGGATGACGCCTTTAAGAAAGCAGCGCACGGATCGGATTGTGGTCGAAGCGCTGAAGGCCTGGCAAGAAGGCCGAAAACTGCTGCTGCTGAGTGAGCGCACCGACCACATCACGGCGATCGCTGCCGCTCTGGCTGGGCAGATACCGAACCTGTTCCTGCTGCATGGCCGCCTGAGCGCACGGCAGCGCAGCGCCACCCTGACCGCGCTGGAGGCCCTGCCGCCGGAGTCGGCCCGCATCGTGCTGGCCACCGGGCGACTGGTCGGTGAGGGGTTCGACCATCCACCACTCGACACACTGCTGCTGGCGATGCCCGTGTCGTGGAAGGGAACGGTGCAGCAATACGCGGGCCGCCTGCACCGTCAGCAGACCGGTAAGACCAGCGCGCAGATCATCGATTGGCTTGATCTCGGCCATCCAGTGCTGCAGCGAATGTGGAAGCGGCGACTGGTGTCCTATGCCAGTGCCGGACTCAGGCCCAGGGCGGTGGCGGCTTGCTGCATCCGCCCATCGAAGCTGGCCAGCTGGGTGCAACGACTGTGGAGCGCCACCGCCAGATGCAGGGCATCACCGGCCCGCAGGCCGAGGGCTGGATCCTGCAGCAGTTCGGCCGCCTGCCGGAAGCGGCCACGATCGAGGGGGCGCAGCTCCACACCGCCCTGCAGGAGCCGCTCGAACTGTTCTCCGGCGGCCTGACGAGCCTGGGGGCTGAGGCCATGGTGGCGCTGCTTGAGGCCCAGGGCGCTGTGGGTCTCGGTGATCAGCCAATCGCTGCTGATCAAGGAGTCACGGCACTGCCCGAACCAGTCAAGTGCGAGGGGGCTCCGTTCCTCTGGTGTCAGCAGCGCAACCACCACGCTGGTGTCGAGATAGATCATGGATTCGCCAGCGTCACCAGCGCTCACCGGCGCGGCAGTCCTCGATCACCGCTGGGGTGAGTGGCATGGCGGCCTGCAGCTGGCGCAGATCAGTGGCCAGGGCCGAGCGATCCAACCTGCGCAGAGGCTCCAGGCTCAGGCGGCCGTCAGGGCCAACGACGATGTCGATCTCATCCCCTTCCTGCAGCCCCGCCTGACGCAGGCAATCGGCCGGAAGCCTGACCGCCAGGCTGTTCCCCCAGCGGCGGATCGCCTGAGGGAAGTGCTGGCTGGCGTCAGCTGAACGACCTTGAGGCTTGGACTGTGTCAAGGAACGCCTTTGGCCGTTCACGGCCACCTGTAGAGACGTGACTCTACGCCCGGTTTGTGGCGTTCAGTGCTGCAGATGCCGCCGGCTCCAGCCGGTGATCGTGGCCTCCACGTTCTCCAGGTGCCACTGCAGCGGCCCCCGGCCCTGGGTACAGCCCCAGCGCCGGTAGTGCTTGCCGGGGATGAGCACCCCCCGCAGCCGCAGCTGGCGGAGGGTTTCGCGGCTCATCCCCAGAGCTGCGCACGCTTCTGCCGTCGTGACCCAGACCCGCTGGCGGGATGACGTTGTCGGCGTGTCCATCAGTCT
>CALPMR020000268.1 GCA_943324725.2 Bordetella parapertussis
GGGCATCTGAAGTGTCGGGCGCTGCTTCGCGCCGCTGGCTGCTGATCGGGAACAGCCGCTGGCACTGGGCCATCGACAGCGGCGACGGTCTGAGCATCAACCACGAGCTGCCGCCGGGCGGTGTTCTGGAGCCAGGGCTGTTGGCCGAGCTGGTGGGTTGGGCGGCGGTGGGGGCGGTGCCGCCGCCGGTGCTGCTGCCGCCGCAACGGCGGCTACAGCTGGATCGGGTGCCGCTGGCGGAGGTGCCGCCCTGGTTGGGTCTGGATCGGGCCCTGGCCGGCTGGCTCGCCTGGCGCCGCCATGGCCAGGGCGTGCTGGTGGCCGATGCCGGCACGGTGCTCAGCCTCACCCGGGTGGAGGGCTCGGGCCGCTTTGGGGGGGGGCGATTGCTGGCAGGGGTTGGCCTGCAATTGCAGGCGATGGCGCAGGGCACGGCAGCACTGCCGCTGCTGGAGCTGCCATTGCTGGCGCTGCCGCTGGAGGATGGGGTCGGCTCTGCCCGGGCGGCCGCCATCGACTGGCCGATGCAAACCGGGCGGGCCATGGCCACGGGCGTGGTGTGGGGCCTGGCCGCGGCGGTGGCCGATGCCGCCCTGGGGGCCCTCGAACACGAGCCGGGCTGTCGTCTGGTGCTCAGCGGCGGCGATGGAGCGCTGCTGCAGCCCCGACTCCAGGAGCTGCTGGGCGCCCATGGCGTGCTGGTGGATCTCCAGCCCGATCTGGCGCTCGAGGCCCTGGTGGAACTACAACCGAACTGATCGGGGTGCGGCTCAGAACGCTCGCCCACGGGCCTGTCTGGGCGCCATGCGAGCCAGCCCCGCACTCTGGGCCACCCCCCGGCTCAGGCCAGGCCGAGGTCCGTGAGGATCTGATCGGCCATCGTTTCGGCTTTGACCTTGGTGTAGATGAGCTCGATTTTGCCTTCGGGGTCGATGACAAAGGTGTGGCGCATCATGCCCATGGACTCCTTGCCCATGAACGTCTTGAGGCCGTAGCTGCCGTAGGCACTGGCCACGGGGCAGGGCAGCGCGTCGCTGAGCAGGGTGAAGGGCAGCTCGTACTTGCCGATGAACTTGCTGTGGCTGCTGGCTCCGTCCTTGCTGATGCCCAGCACCCGGATGCGGTGGCCCTCGAAGGCGCTCCAGCGGTCGCGGAAGTTACAGGCCTCCTTGGTGCAGCCGGGGGTGTCGTCCTTGGGATAGAAATAAATCACCACCCGCTGGCCCCTGAGGTCCGAGAGGCTCACGCTTGTGCCGGTCTGATCCGGCAGGCTGAAATCAGGAGCAGCATCACCGATCTGAAGCGCCATGGCGGACTTGCTCAAGCTGGGCTGAGAGCTTAGGAGTCGGGTCACTCTCTGCGGCAGCAGACCTGGAAAGGGATCGAGCTGGCCGTCACAAGATGCAAATCAGAGGACAATTCTTATCATACAAATCTCCTGAGCTTGGTAATATCGAAATGAGTTCCCCGTCCTCAGTCTCATGCTCAAGCGTCTAATCGCTGGTCTCGCCGTGGGAACGGCGCTGACCGCCACGGCTCTTCCCGTGTCCGCTGCTGTCCACAACGGCCTGCCTGTTCGCTGGAACACCGGCGGCGCCGTCTGGTCCACCCACCAGGATGCCTTCGACACCTTCTTCGAATCCGGTGCCATCACCGACCGGGGCTTGGAAGGCGGCCTCAAGCGCTCCGGCTGGACCGCCGATGAAGTGCGCACCGGCATGACCAAGTCCTACTCCGTCAGCCTGGTCGGCGTTTCCGACTTCCTGTATTCGGACGCCGGTGTGAAGTTCCTCAAGAACGCCACCGCCAGCTACTTCCCGTACTGGAGCATGAACACTTACGCGGTTCAGGCTCTGCGCGGCGCCATCCTGGCTGATGCCGTCGACGGCAGCATCTCCTCGGCCGGCATCATGCGCGCCCTGCCCACGGACTTCCGTCTGGCCGATTTCTGCAACACCTACACCGGTGCCCAGAACATCTGCGCCGAAGGTCGCTGTCAGCCCGGAACCGCCCAGTGCACCTCGCTGCTCTCCTGGTACGTCTTCCTGCCTGCCTGCATCCAGGCCAACCAGATGGTCGCGGCCGTTGTAGAGCGTCCCGCCCCGGCTCCTGCCCCCGCCCCCGCTCCCTACGCCGAACCGATCCGCGGTCTGTGGTGATCCACAGCTTGCTCTGGAGTCCCAGATCACAGCTGCGACAGCGATTCAGCCCCGGCTTTGCCGGGGCTTTTTTTTGGAGCGCGATCCGCTTCCGCGTGACTGCCCAGCCTGGGTGTTGCCGATCCGGCTGGGATCGGTTGCCAGTCGCCGGCCATCCCCGGCGCTCTCCTTTCACCCCCGCAACTCGCCGTCGCCTCACCCCCGCAACTCGCCGTCGCCACTTCCCTGTGCGGCCCTCCCCGGCCACAGCCTGCGGCGGCTCAGCCGGGGCGCCGGCCCCGCAGCAGGCTGTGGCGCAAGGGTTGGGGCAGGCGGATCCCCAGATACCGGCTGAACAGGGTCTGCAGCTGGTCGATGACGGCGTCCCCCAGCTGGCCGCTCAGCAACTGCCGATAGTCGGTTTCGGCTCCGAACCAGCGCCGCAGCAGGGATGGGTCCAACGGCAGGCCCAGGCCTTCCTGCCAGCTCTGGCAGTCGACCAGCCAGCCCCGTTGCTCCAGGAGGGTCTGCACCGGCTGCGGCCCCGGTCCCTGGGCCTGCAGCCAGTCCCGCTCAAGGATCTGGGCCTGGATCAGGGCGTCGGCCAGCTCCGGCGGCGCATCCCGCTCGCCGATATGGGCCAGCAGGCTGCCGATCGGCCCGAGCAAGGGTTCACTGAACAGCAGCCTGGCGTGGGCCGCCGGGGCGGCCAGGCCGGTGAGGCTTTCGATGGCCGTTTCGAGCTGGCTGTCGCCGCAGCGGCGCCAGGGCTGGCGGGCGGCCAGCCAGTCGAACTGCCAGCCGGCCTCCAGTTGGTCGGCGAGGGCCGAGGGCTGGTCGCCGGGCAGCATCAGCAGCCGGGGCCGGCGCAGTTGGTCGAGCAGCTGCAGCTGGGCTTCGAGCCGTTCCCGATCTGCGGTGGCCGCCAGGGTGATCACCACGTCGCCTTCGCTGGCGGCTTGCAGGGGGTCCAGAGCCCACAGCAGGGAGCGGGCTTCCAGTACCAGCACCCGATCCAGGCGGCCGATCGGGGCGTCCTGCCAGAAGCGCTGGCGCAGGCGGTCGAGCCGCTCCCCCTCGGCGGCGGCCTGGCGCTGCAGCCAGCGGGCCAGCACCGGGTCGTCGGGACTGCTGCTCAGCAGCTCGGGCTGGTCATTTTCGGTTTCGGCCGCGGCGGCCAGCTGGGCGGCCCGGCGCTGTTGCAGCCGCTGGCGCAGGGCCCCTTCCCAGCCCAGGGGGCCGGGCTGCCAGAACACCTCCCCCTGCAGGGCGCTGGGCAGATATTGCTGGGCCACCCAGTGCTCGGCATAGGCATGGGGGTAGCGATAGCCGACGCCATCGCCGAAGGCCTTGCCATCGCGGCTGGCGTCCCGCAGGTGGGAGGGCACCTGCTGCTTCTGGGCCTCGCGAACCGCCTTGATCGCATCGAACAGCCCCAGGCTGCTGTTGCTTTTCTCACTGCCGGCCAGGTAGAGAGCTGCATGGGCGAGGGGATACAGCCCTTCAGGCAGCCCGACCCGGTCGAAGGCGGCCGCACAGGCCTCCACCACCACCATCGCCTGGGGATCGGCCAGGCCGATGTCCTCGCCGGCGGAGATCAGCAGCCGCCTGAGAATGA
>CALPMR020000269.1 GCA_943324725.2 Bordetella parapertussis
ATGCCACCAACCCCCTCCTTTCCGCCCTGCGCCCATGTGCGGTCGCTACAGCCTCAGCACCGCGATCGACCAGCTGCTGCCGCGGCTGAAGGGCCCCTTGCCGCCGGGACTGGCGCAGCACTACACGCCGCGCCAGCAGGTGCGCCCCGGGGAGCCGGTGCTGCTGCAGCGCCAGGAGCACGACCGCCTGCAGGTGGGTCTGGCCCTGTGGGGCTTCCTGCCCGAGTGGAGCAAGGATCCCCTGGGGATGCGGCGGCCGATCAACGCCCGCAGCGAAACGGTGGCCGAGAAAGCCTTTTTTCGTGCCGCCTGGCGCCATCGCCGTGCCCTGATTCCCGCCGATGGCTTCTTCGAATGGCAGAGCCGCACCGATCCCAGCAGCGGGCGCTCCTACAAGCAGCCCTGGCTGTTCCGCCGCCGCGATCGCGCCCCCTTCTGGCTGGGCGGGCTGTGGGAGCGCTGGAGCGGCCCCGACGGCGGCGAACTGGAGAGTTGCTGCGTGCTGACCACCGCTCCCAACGATCTGCTGCGGCGGGTGCATGACCGCATGCCGGTGGTGATCCCCGATGGGCTGGAGCAGGCCTGGCTCGAACCGGCGGATGGGCCGGCTCTGCGGGCCCTGGAGCCGCTGATGGCGCCCTGGGATCCCGCCGCCTGGGAGGCGGTGAAGCTGGAGATCAGTCCTGTCGCTGGCGGGCCTGTCCCTGGCTCGCCCGCCGTCGAGGGCCCCGTCGCTGGCGATTGCGCTGCAGGTGGCCCTGGCCCCCAGCAGCTCAACCTGCTCGGCTGAGGGCCCCGGGCCTGCGGTTGCGAACAATCTGCCTCGCAGCCAGGGCACCGCTGGGCGCGTTGGGCGGTTAAACAGGAGCCACCGCCGCCCGATCGCGACCATGAGCCTGGACCAACTCGATGCCTTCCTGGCCCATGCCCACGGCGATCCGGCGCTCGATCGCCAGCTGCATGAACCGAAGGAACTGGCCGATTTCCTGGCCCTGGCCCGCGGCGCCGGCTTCGAGGTCGATGAAAACGATGTGATCGCCGCGCAGCAGCGGGCGGAGCAGACCCTCAGCGATCAGGAGCTGCAGCGGCGAGCCGGAGAGGAGGCGCGCCGGTTGCGCCATTTCATCCCCGGCTGAGGAGCACCCAGGCCATGACGGAGCTCCTGAACCTTCCCTGGCAACTGCCGGATGGCCGCGAACGGGTGGCCGCCTATCCACGGCCGCCGGCGCTGCAGCCCTGTACCCGCCATGTGCGGGTGGAAGTGCTGGGCAGGCTGCTGGTGGACACGCACCGCTCGCTGCGGCTGCTGGAAACCTTCCATCCCCCCAGCTTCTATCTGCCACCTGAGGCGCTGGATCTGGCCCTGCTGCAACCGGCCCCGGGCCACAGCTTCTGCGAGTGGAAAGGAGTGGCCCGCTACTTCGATCTGGTCGCCCCCGGTGCCGATGGCCTGCCGCGGCGCCTGAGCCGGGCCGTATGGCAATACCCCGAGCCGGCACCGGCCTTTGCCGCCCTGACCGGCTGGTATGGGCTCTATCCGGGCTTGATGGATGGCTGCTGGCTCGATGGCGAGCGGGTGATTCCCCAGCCCGGCGGCTTTTACGGCGGCTGGATCACCACCGAGCTGGAGGGACCGTTCAAGGGGGACCCAATGCATCCGGAGCTGGTCTGAGCAGCAGGCCGGCGCCATGGCGCTGGAGGGTCTCGACGCTGGCCAGCAGCAGCTGCTGGCGCAACAGGTGGAACGCCTCGGGCTCGCCGCTGACGGCAAAGGCCTCCAGCCGCAGATGGACGCCGGCGCCATCGATGCCGCTGAGGTGGATCCGCTGGGGCAGCTCAGCGGCCAGGTCTGGGTTCTGCTGGAGCTGCTGGGCCAGATCAGCGCAGATGGCGGCCACCCGGGGCAGATCCTCCGGCCGCAGCGCCAGCTCCAGCACCAGGCGACGATGGTCGCGGCGGCTGGCGTTGGCCACCGCGAAGGTGGCAAAGATGGCATTCGGCACGAACAGCCGCTCGCGCTCGGGAGTCTGCAGCTCGCTGTAGTACATGCCGATGCGCCGCACCGTGCCACCAAGCCGGCGATCGGGCAGTTCGATCTGATCACCGACGTTGAAGGGGCGATAGACGTAGAGCATCACCCCACTGAGCAGGTTCTCCACCAGCGCCTTGGAGCCGAAGCCCACCGCTGCCGCGCCGATGCCGCTGGCGGTGAGCAGCAGCATCGGTGACACGCCCAGCAGCCGCAGCACCTCCAGGCTGGCCAGCAGGATCACCACGGCGCTGATCAGCTTGTCGATCAGGTCGAGCAGGAAGGCGCGATCGCTGGGGCTGCGTTGGCTCAGCCAGCCGGGCGGCAGCTCGCCCTGGCCGATCAGCAGCCGCTTGCAACGCAGCAGCGTCCAGGCCACACCAAGGGTGAGCACCAGATCCCGCACCTCCTGGCCATCGCGGGGCAGGTTCCAGCCGAGCCGATCGAGCAGATCGAACAGCCACCAGCCCAGGCCGCCCACCAGCAACGTGACGCTGACGCTCAGTCGGGCCCGCTGCAGCAGGGCGCGGCCCAGGGAACCCCGGGGGCAGCGGCCCGCCAACAGCTGCAGCCCCAGCCAGGCCGCGGCCGCCAGCAACAAGCTGACGATCAGCAGCGGGAGCTGAAAAGGCAGGGCGGCTTTCATGGTTGGTCCTGGCCGCCCGGCTGAGCCAGCCGCCAGAGCAGATCGGGGCCCAGCCGGCTGAGGCCGGCCTCAGGCCAGGGGAGCACCTGGTCCATCGCCGTCAGCCCCAGATCCCCCAGCGGTGTGCGGGCCGCCACTCCGCCCAGCAGCTTGGGCGCGATCACGGCGGCGAGGCCCTGCACGCAACCCTGGCGCAGGGCCGCGGCCGCCAATGCGGGGCCGCATTCCCACAGCACCTGGTTGCAGCCGCGCTGGCCCAGGGCCTCCAGCAGGGCCAGCGGTTCGCAGGCGGCCAGGGGCAGGCGCTCCAGCCCGAGTCGATCGAGACGCTCACAGGCCTCAAGCGGCGCCTCCGGCCCATGGGCCACCAGGGTGGGGGCCACGGCCGTATCCCAGAGCTGGGCGATGGAAGGCAGCTCAAGGCTGCGGCTGAACACCACCCGCAGCGGTTCGCCCTGGCGCCGGCCGCGGCTGGTGAGCAGGGGATCGTCGGCCCGCACCGTGCCACCGCCGACGATCACCGCATCACATTCGGCCCGCAGCCGGTGCACCCAGGCGCGGGCGGCGGGCCCGCTGATCCACTGGCTGGTGCCATTGGGCAGGGCGGTGCGGCCGTCGAGGCTCATCGCCCATTTGAGAATCCCCAGGGGCCTGCCGGTGCGGATGCGATGCCCGAAAGCGCGGTTCAAGGCCAGGGCCTCCGCCTGAGCCACCCCTGTGATCACCTCGATGCCGGCAGCCCGCAGCTGCTCCAGGCCGCCGCCGGCCACCAGCGGATTGGGATCGCCCATCGCCACCACCACCCGGCTGATGCCTGCGGCGATCACCGCCTCACTGCAAGGCGGGGTACGGCCGTGGTGGCAGCAGGGTTCAAGCGTCACCACCAGGGTGCCGCCACGGGCCCTCTCCCCCGCCTGGGCCAGGGCCCCCACTTCGGCATGGGGTTCGCCGGCGCGGGCGTGGTAACCCTCACCCACCAACCGGCCGGCGGCATCGAGCACCACCGCGCCCACCAGGGGATTAGGGCTGGTGCGC
>CALPMR020000270.1 GCA_943324725.2 Bordetella parapertussis
CCGATCCAGCGGCGGTGAAGGTGATCAGCAGATCTCCGGTGCGCGGATCGAGTTCGGTGTCTTCCGGCCTGGCTGTGGGGGTGTCCCCGGCTGCGTTGGCGGCCAGGTGGGCATCGATCAGGATCGCTCCGAGCTGCTCGTCACCACGGCCCGGGTAGAGATCAGCCAGGGTTCTGAAGCGCTGGCGGTAGGCCTGCAGCTGGGCCTCACTCTCCAGCAGCTCGTGGCCGGCCTTGCTCCGGTCGCTGTGCGGCACCGGCAGCATCGCCCTCAGGTCGAAACCGGTGAAGTGGGAAGGCGCCAGAGGCTGCACCGGCGTCTGAGGCCCCAGCGGAATCCAGCGCCCGCTGCCATCGGGCTGGAAGTGGGCGACCTCCAGCCGGCCCCGCTCCAGCAGGCGGGAGTTGGCCGGATCGCGGGGATCCCGCACGATCGCCCCACTGACGTAGCGATAGAGATGGCCGCCATGGCGGTCGCAGCCGGAATACACCACCAGCGGCTCACCTGGATGGGCACGGACGGCCACGGCCTCATGGCGGAACCGGCCCAGAGCCGTGTGTTTGACAAGCGGGCGCTCGGGCCGGCGGGGATCGATCTCCACCATCCAGCCGTACTTGTTGCCCAGCAGGCCGAAGGGATTGCCCAGGCCCTCCAACCGCTCGCCATCGAACCGGAAGGGTCGCTGCGCCGGCGAAGGCGAACTGCCATCGGCGTACACCGCCTCGACCACCTGATTCTGAAAATTCTCCTCGGCTGAGAGCACCGTGCCCCAGGGGGTCTGTCCGCCGGCGCAATTGGCGAAGCTGCCGATCACCCGATCGCCGAGTCCATCGTCGTGGCCGAGCCGCTGGGGCCGGCGAAACACCGTCGCCGCGGGGCCGCTGCTGTGCAACAGGTGATCGGCCTGCTGCAGCCCCATGAGGCCGCCGACACGCCGGTCGAAGCGGCCGCTGCGGCGACGCCAGCCCTGATCAGCGCTGCGCTCGATCTCGACCACGCCGATGCCCAGATCTTCCATCGCGGCGCTGGCCACCGCCAGCAGGGGGCGGCGCAGGGGATCGTCAGCCGCCAGGCTGCCCACATCGACGCTGCCACCCCGCTCCGCCAGCAGCTGGCGCAAGGCTTCGAACGGGAGTTCCCTGCCCATCACCTCCCCGTAGCCGGCGATCCAGGGCCTGGGGCTGATGTATTCGAAATTCACCGTCAGCAGCGCCCGACCGTGATCGAGGGGCGTGAAGGCGAGGTAGTCGTTGTTGAACCCGAAGCGGCCGCTGCCCAGGGGATCGCCCCACTGGATCAGCAATTCACTGCGGTAGCCCTCAGGCAGCAGCAGTTGATCCTGCAGGGCAACCCGGGCGTAGGCGCGCTGCTGCGCGGCGGCGTTGAGTCCGTCGCCGGGCAGGGGGATAGGGCCGCGCAGGGGCTGAAAGGGCCGCGTCTGTGGCCGCCTCCCAGCAGCCGGCAGCGACTTCATCGAAGCGGCGGGTGTGACCCCTGCCAGGGCGCTGCCGGCGGTGGCGGCAGTCAGCCCCAGCAAGTGAAGGAGCAGCGAGCGACGGGACAAGCCTCGCTCGATTCCAGGTGAAGATTTACGCAAATACCTGCCCTGTGCCTGCATCGATCTGGACGATGATCTGATCAGAACTAACGGAATTGGGGTTGCTTGTTGACATCAAAGCTCCGTCGCAGTGCTTCTCCGATTGAGAGACCCACCGGCAGATCACCAGAGAATGCGCTGCCGGTGATTCGCTTGTAAAGCTTCGATTCCACCAGTTGATAGGTGCTGGCAGGCAGGGGAATGTCGCCTGACGCAGCAACAATGCCAAGGCCGTTACGAACGGCGAAGGTGACGAACTTCTGGACATCAGCCTTGCTCGCGAGAGCTTTGTCGTTAATATAAATAAATAGTGGCCTGGAAAGCGGCTGATAGCGACCTGACTGAACATTCGCAACCGATGGATTCACCGGACCGGACAATGTGGTAACAGCAAGAGCCCTGAGCTTGCTTTGGTTAGACCTATAGTAGCTGAAGCCAAAATAGCCAAGCGCATTTGGATTCTGGGTCACACATTTGACGATGACGTTGTCGTCCTCGCTGGAGGCGTAATCCTTACGTGAATTATCAGCGCTACCATTAATGGCCTTATTGAAATAATCGTAGGTGCCCGAGTCCTTGCCAGGGCCACAGAGCTTGATCGGTCGCTCGGGCCAATCACGGTTCACATCATTCCAGCTATCGATTTTTCCCTCAGCCTGGCGCCCCCAGAGTCGAGCCAGTTCCTTGGGGGTAATCTGCCTGGTCCAGGCGTTGGAAGGATGCACCACGATCGAGATGGCATCGAAAGCAATCGGTAACTCAATGAAGCTGATTCGATTGTTGGCGCAGGCTTTGAGCTCCTTGCTGTTGATCGGCCGCGAGGCATTGGCAATCTCAAGTTGACCGGCGCAGAAGCGCCTGAATCCATCGGTCGTCCCTGATTCCTTGAGATCGATCTTGGTGTTGTTACCTGCCGCTCTGAAGGCCCTGATCGCCTCCATCATGATCGGAAATACCGTGCTGGAGCCGCCGATCCGGATGGTGGCAGCATTGCTGCCAGCTGCTTGGGCGAGAGACTGGGCATGGGCCAGTGGCGAGGCGACCAAGGCGGTGATGAACACTGCCGCGATCTGAATCAAGCGAAATGAGAACTGAGGAAGCCTGGGGGAAGACATAGCAACTGGATTATGGACAGGGAGGGAAGCGGATTGCCAGTCAAGCCAGCAACGGTTATTGATGGGTTAAGGAATGATCATTTGATGGGCCTTGGCCATTGATCTTGACTTCAGGGGTTTTGCTCCACATGATGACGATCCAGTCCTGACATGATCTGAAGATTGACTGCATCGATCAGTGATCACCCATATGGTCCTTCAATGACTGCAGGCGCTGCTCCAGGTCATGCAGCATCTCCAGACCAAACATGGGCATTTCCTGCATGGCGAACAGGAACTCATCGCGATTCATCTCCAGTAACTCACTATCGCAGAGGGCAACGGCGGTGCCAAAACGTCGGTGCTCCGGATCCACCAGGGCTCCGACACCGAAGCAGCTTGCCGGTCCGATCGTCTCCACACGATCGCCACCCCAACTGAGCTGCACCTGTCCTGACACTACACCGTAGAGCTTGTCGCCAATATCGCCCGCTCGGAAAATCACATCGCCTTGATTCACACGACTGGAAACACGGTCACGCGACAGCGCAGCGATGGTGTTCAGCTCAAGATTCTCGTTGATATTCATAGCGTAGACGCAGTGGAATCAGAAAGCAGGGAACTCATCTCGTTAAATAGTGCTCAGCGCAGATTTCGGATCTAGTGCAAGCTCTGGTACCGATCGTTGGGTGTGGCTGATGGGGCGCTGTGACCGAAGGCGAAGAACAGATGCTTAGTGATCCGATCATGCAGATCGTCGGCCCTGAGACCAGCAGGCTGGAGGTCCTTAGCCTGACGTCGCGGCAATGCCCAAATCCTGCTGCATACTGATCACAACATCCTAGAAACAGCAAAGTCAAGAGGCCGCCAAGCGTGACTGGCTGCCGTCACAGCACCGTGCTCGCTGGCACACACCAACCCAGTCCATTCAGTGGTAACGGATCCGCGCCTGCCACGTTGGCTGACAGCAAAAGAGCCAGTGGCTGACGGAAAACAGCATCGCC
>CALPMR020000271.1 GCA_943324725.2 Bordetella parapertussis
CAGATCGCCGCTGAGCTCGGCCCCCACGATCCACAGCTGAAAAACCGCGCCCGCCTCTGCGCCCAGGTGGCCGTGACCGCCGCCCTCGGCTTCCTGCTGCTTCTCCCCCTGCAGACCATCGCCGGCCTGCGGACCAGCCGCACGCTCAACAACGCTCAAGCCGTCCGCATCCAGGGCGCCGAGGCCAAACTCAAGGCCCTGAGCCAGGCCGTGGCCGGCGCCGCCAGCAACGCCGATCTCAACCAGCAGCTCCAGAAGCTCCAGGGCCCGGTGCTCGGTCCCGCCGATATCGCCCAGCCCCTGCCCTTGCTCAAAGCCCAGGTGGCTGCCGTGCTCGATCAGGCCGCCCAGCAGATCGCCCGCGAACGCCAGGCCACACCCCCCGCCGATCCCTGGCGCCTGTTGCCGGAGCTGCTGCGCAACAGCATCGCTTGCCTGGCTTTGGCGTTGGGCTTTGCCGCCCTGGCGGTGCGGCCTGGTTCGCCACGCACCCTGCTGCAGGAGTGGCAGAAGGGCTGGTCAAATCTGCTCAAAAGACTGCGGCATCGCAGGACCTCGCGCGACTCCGGCCCGTCCTCCAATGCTGAGTACTTCCGCCAGATCCGAGGGGAGGAGCGGGACTCCTGAGGCCATGGCCTCAGGGCAGGACATTGCCCGACACGGGCAGCGCCCCGGCAATCGTCATGGAATCAGGCAAGCCGTCATACAGCGTCGGACCTGAAGGCCTTGCCTCTCACCGTCAGGCTGGACAGCGAAATCGAACGCTGCCTCCAGGAGCTCCTGGACGCTACAGGCCAGGACAAGAGCTCCCTCATCCGCCAGCTGATCCGCGATCGCTGGCAACAGCGCCGGCTCTTCCCCTCCATCACCGAGCAGCTGGGCGGCCATCCAGATTCCTTCCTCGACACCCTGCCATCCGGCAGTGCCGAACGCCAGGAACGGCGCCCGCTGCGCCTCAGAACTGGTGATCCTCGATGCCGCCTCGATGGCCGAGGTGGCGGTGCTGGAGCTGCCGCTGGCGATTCCCTACGGCCTGCACGGCAGCTTTGTGCCGGCCTGAGCCGGGCAGAAGACGATGGCGGTTTAACGCATCATGAAGTCGACCGAGTGAAAATCCTCGGCCAGCAGCATCGCCGCCATCGTCAGCACCCGGTTCTGCAGCTCCAGGGCGAGCTGCGGTTGCTGTTGGGCCATGGCCTCCAGCTGGTCTCTTCTGAGCGAATAGAGCACGGCGTCATGGCTGAACGTAGCCGTGCCGATACGAGGCGATTTCAGGAAGAAGGACACCTCACCAAAGACTGAACCTGATCCGATGCCGAAGTAGCGCTTGCGCGATCCATTGGCAGAGACCGAAGCCACCTCAATTTCGCCTGACTCCACGAGATAGAGATGTACTGACTCATCGCCATCGTGCCAGAGACTGGCTCCAGCCGCATAGCTCTCGCGCTGCAGATAGGCACCTGCCTTGGCGATGAACTGAGCCGTCCACTCGACAGCTTCCGCATCCAGGCTTGCCACTGTCTGAACCTCAGCCTCCGCCGGTTGTGCAGGTGAATCCCTCCGAGGATCGCCCCCTGCCAGCAGTTGATCTTCACACCATTGCAGGGCTTCGTCCATGTCCGCGGCCAGGCGCATGGAGGCTGTCAGATCCGGACCTGTCGCATCCGCAGGGCCCATGAAGTGCAGGAACTGGCGCCTGGCCACCGGCGACAGATCACTGAGGACCAGGGTCGCCTGCCGCGCGCTGGCCAGCTTGGCAAGACGACTGATCCAGGTCATGCCGCCGGAATCGATGCCAACAACATCGCGAAAATCCAGCAGCAGGAAGCGGGGAGCCCGGCGCTTCTCAGTGTCAAGCAACGCCTGCATGCGCCGATAGAGATTGAAGGAAGATCCAAAAAAGACCGATCCCTGCAAGGCGAAAATCCGGACGTCATCGCCCCGACGCCGCAGTAGAGAGGCGGCGGACCGGCTGCGAATCTCCTGGCTCTGGATCGTCTTGCAAGTGCCGGCAAACTTAACCAGATTGACCTTGGAAGAACTGATCACGAAGAAGCAGAATGCCGCCAAAAGTCCAACCAGTACGCCATTGATAAAGCCGAAGTAGGCGATCACAACCATGATCAATATGGTCGATCCGTACTCCAGTCTGGTGAGACGTTTATAGCTGTCAACACAAGGATCTTTCAGCATGCAGATGCCAAGGAATAGCGTCAGCCCGCCCAGCAAGAAGTTTGGAAAGATCTGCAGCAGTGACATCCCGAACCCCAGGGCCGCCACCGACATGGCTGAGTTGATCAGGCTGGGCAGGCGACCAGGCGCATTCAGCTCATGGGACAGGGCCGAGCCACTGATTGAAAGATAGCCATTGGCACCACCGAACAATCCGGCCACCAGATTGGCCAGGCCATTCCCCCTCAGCTCCCGATCCAGATCGATCTCCTCCTCCGTTGCCTGCTCAAGCCCGGAAGCATTGAGAAGCAGCGCCAGGGAGCCGACAAAAGCAATGATCAGATAGTGAACAACATGCCTGCCAAGAATGCTCCAATCAATCTGGCCCAGCTGCGCCAGGCTCAAGGGAGGCCAGAGCCTGCCAGCAGGAAAGCCACCCTCAATCCAGCCGCGGGCGATCGCCGTCTGGGTGCTGATATGAAAGCCATGCAAGCACAGGGCAAAAATCAGAGCCGACGCAAACAGCAGCGTGGGCAAGACCCAGGCCTTGGGGAAACGCAGATGGATCCACACCAAGCCAATGCCAAACAACATGCCAGGCAGCCATCGCCCGGGGGCCCCAGGCATGAACAACTGATTCAGATTGAACATGGTCAGGTTGGTATTCATCAAGAAGCCCAGCCCTGCCAGCAGCAAGATCACCCCCGTACCCGCCAGGAAGCCACTCACGACCGAAGGTGGGAAAAAGCGCGCCCCAACGCCAAGTCGAAATTGGCCCAAGCCATAGAGCGTGAGGCCCATCACAAGCGTTGAGATGGCAATCGCCGCCACCACCGTTGGCAACGTACTGGCATTGTTGTGCGTACTGGCGGCAATACTGATGACCATCAGCGCAACAATTGCCGGCGTTGAATCTTGAACCCCAGCCAGGCCGAAGCGGCTGCTGGAATGCAGGGACGCAATGGCAGCCACCATCGCATTGCCAACCAGAAAAAGGCCGATCCCCAAGGGGAAATAAGGCCTCAGATCGCCCGAAAAGATGACAGAAGCCAGGGCAATGCAAAGGGGGATGGCCATCGCCCCATTGATCACCCCTGAGACGATTGCATTCACAGTTGAGCCTTTGGCAGCCTGACTCGACTGGCTTCTCATGTCTCATCACCGGCTTCACGATTGAGAGTCTGCCTCTTGCCACGGCGTCTCGACAGCATCGGAGCGAATCGAAACCGAACGATCCAAGGCCGGAGCCTCATTCTTTGCTGTCCCAGCAACAACCACGGCTGGCCAGCTCCCAGGGCCTGCCAGCAGGCCCGCCCTGATCAGCGAGACTGACCCGAGTCCAGGCCCGCCTCCGGGGCTCTCCCCCTCCACCCATGGTCGCCAGCGCCCCAGGCACCCTCCGCGACGCCAGTGCCGCTGCGGCCCGTGCCGCCGCAGCCCGAGCCTTCCCCCTGGCGGCGATCACCGGCCACGGCACCCTGAAGCTGGCCTTGCTGCTGGCGGCGGTGGATC
>CALPMR020000272.1 GCA_943324725.2 Bordetella parapertussis
GAGTTCACGGTGGTGATCGGCAGCAACGGCTCCGGCAAGTCCACATTCCTGAATCTGCTCGCTGGCACTCTGCGCAGCAATTCCGGCAGCATTCGTCTCCACGACCAGCCGCTGCAGCAGCTGAGCGACCATCGCCGCGCCCGGCGCATCGGCCGCGTCATGCAGAACCCCCTGGAGGGCACCTGTCCAGGCCTGACCATTGCCGAGAACCTGCGCCTGGCCGAAGGCCGCCGCCGCTCGGTGATCAGCTGGCGGGGACTGAGCGGCGTCCATCCCAGCCGGGCCGATCGGCGCCGCTACCGGGACCTGCTCGAGCAGCTGGGCCTGCCCCTGGCCGATCGCATCGACACCCTGGTGGGCCAGCTCTCCGGCGGCCAGCGCCAGACGATCAGCCTGGTGATGGCCACCCTCGGCCAGCCCCAGCTGTTGCTGCTGGATGAGCACACGGCGGCGCTCGATCCCAGGGCGGAGGCCACCGTGATGGCGCTCACCGACCGACTGGTGCGCCAGCTGGGCACCACGGCGCTGATGGTGACCCATAGCCTGGAGCAGGCGCTGAGCTTCGGCGACAGGCTGGTGATGCTGCATGAGGGTCGGATTCTGGGCGACTGGAGCGCCCGGGAACGACAACACTTGACGCCGGAGAGCTTGCGAGAGATGTACGGGGCTGCCAGAGTTCGCCAGACCAATTGATCGCCTTCCCGTGACCCTTGACCGCCGCAGCTTTCTTGCCCTGATGGGAACCGGACTGGGCAGCACTGTGGTCCTGGCAGCCTGCGGCCGCAAGGGCGGCGGTGAAGGGGCAGCGGTGAAGGGGCCCACCATCGCGATGCTGCAGCTGGTCGATGCCCAGCCCCCCAACGAAGTGCGTCGCGGCTTCGTCGCGGCCCTGGCCAAGGCCGGCTACCAGGAGGGCAAGACGATCAACTTCACCCAGAAGGATGCCGCCGGTGAGATTCCCAACGCCACTCTGGTGATGAAGCAATTCGCCGGTGAAGCCCCCGACATGGTCTTCGCGATCGGCACCCCACCGCTGCAGGCGGCGATGAAGGAGATCCCCGCCAAGACGCCCGTGCTCTTCGCCTACACCTCCAACCCCTGGGGCGCCGGAGCCGGCACCCCGCCCGGCGGCGTCGGTCAGCACCGGGCCAATGTGATCGGCACGATCGGCACCAGTCCGGTGGGTAAGGAATTGGATCTGGCCCGTGAGCTGGTGCCTGGACTCAAGACCGTCGGCCTGATCTACAACCCAGGCGAACCCAACTCCGAATTCGAGGCCAAGCTGCTCAAAGAAGAGGCTGCCAAGCGCGGCATCACGGTGGAAGAGCAGTCGGTGGCCAACTCCGGCGAAGTGCTGCAGGCGGCTGAAGCCCTGGCCCAGAAGAAGGTGCAGGCGTTTGTGAAAATCGGCGATTACGCCACGATTCAGGGTTTTGCCTCGATCGCCAAGGTGGGCCTGAAGAACAAGATCCCGGTGATCTCCGTGGATGCCGATGACATCAAACTGCCGGGCACCCTGGCCACCTTGGGCTGGTCGTATTACGACGACGGCTATGCCGCCGGTGAACTGGCTGTGAAAGTGCTCAAGGGTGAATCACCGGCCAAGATGGCCTTCCTGCCGCTCAGCAAGATTGACGTGCGGCTCAACAAGACCACCGCCAAGGAGATCGGTCTGACCATCCCGGAACCGGTGCTCAAGTCGGCTAATGAGGTGGTCGACTGAGCCCCGCATCACCCTGATCTCAGGACTGAAATCAAGCGGAGCGGATGTCGTTTGACATTGATCCGCTCCGCTGCACGGATTCGGTCCTGATCCAGCAGGCCTTGCTCAGTCCTCAATCGCCGGGACGTCGTTGAGGCGCTCCTTCAGTTGCATCGCCATCGACTGACGACCGATCGCCAGCACCTTGAGAGTGTCTTCGTGGAAGCGCAACTGAGCATCGGCCACCTGCATGCCCCGCACCAGTTCCTGGATGTCATCGGGCAAGCCGTTGAGGTTGTAGCGCTTGCCCTCGAAGGTGAGAACGGGGGGTTGTTGTGAGGGGGTGTTCAAGGCATGGCCAAGCGTCAGCCGAAACAATAAGGGTCCACCGACAACCAAACGCCGCTGTCTGGGAGCCCCCACCGATTCGCTCAGGCCAGTTCAGCCGGCCTGAGGCACCATCTGGATGAACTGACGCTCGCAGAGGTCGTGGTAACGGCCGGCTGCGGCCATCAGTTCGCCATGGCTGCCCTGCTCGACAATCCGGCCGGCTTCGAGCACCAGGATCCGATCCGCCTCCTGCACGGTCGAGAGGCGGTGGGCGATCACGAGCACCGTGCGGCCGTCCATCGCCTGGTTGAGCCCCTGCTGCACCGCCGCCTCGGCCTCGGCATCAAGGGCGCTGGTCGCTTCATCGAGCAGCAGAATCGCCGGGTTGCCGAGCACGGCCCGGGCGATCGCCAGCCGTTGCAGCTGGCCGCCGGAGAAGTTGCTGCCCCGCTCCTCGATGCGGCTGTCATAGCCCTGGGGCAGGGCTTCGATGAAGGCGGAGGCATTGGCGAGGCGAGCCGCCGCCACGACCTGATCGCGGCTCGCCGGCCTGCCGAAGGCAATCACCTCGGCCACACTGCCGGAGAAGACGCTGCTCTGTTGCGGCACCAGGGCGATGGCCTGGCGCAGTTCCCGCGCCTGAAGTTCGGCCAGATCCTGACCATCGAGCAACACCCGGCCGCGCTGGGCGGTGTTGAACCGCAGCAGCAGCGAAAACAGGGTGCTCTTGCCGGCACCGGAAGGGCCGACCAGCGCCACCATCTGACCCGGCTTTATCACCAGGTTGAGATCGTGCAACACCGGCTGCTCAGCCGCATAGCCGAAGCTCACGCCCTCGAGCTCCAGGCGCCCCTGCACCTGGCCCAGGGGCCGCGCTGTGGGGCGATCAGGCGGTTCGATCGGCTCGGCTTCAATCGCCCGCAGACGGCGCAGGGAGGCCTGACCCTGCTGGAACTCGTTGAAGTTGGTGGTGAGATGGGAGATCGGATCGATCAGCATCAACAGGGCGGTCATGAAGGTGGCAAAGCCCTGAGCATTGAGCCCGCCGGCCTGGATGCGCACGGCGCCGATCACCAGCACCGCCAGGATGCCGAAGGCCTCGATGAAGCCCACCACCGGATGCTGCTGGGCCAGCAGGGTCATCGTGCGATAGCGGGCCCGGCGATGCAGGTCGATCTCGATGTCGAAGCGGCGCTGCAACCACGGTTCAGCTGCATAGGCCCGCACCAGGGGCAGGCCACCGATCGCCTCGGCGAGCAGGGCCGCCAGATCACTCACCTGCTTCTGGCTGCGCTCGGCCGCGGTCATCACCCTGGCACCGAAGGCACTCACCAGCAGCGCCACGATCGGGGCCAGAAGCAGGGTGGCCAGCGCCAGGGGCCAGTCCAGCCAGAGCATGTAGCCCAGCACCACCACCAGTTGCAGGGCGCTTGGGGTGGTGTCCTGAATCGATTTGTAGATCACCTCGCCGACCCGATCGGCGTCCTCGGTGAGCCGGTAGGTGAGATCGCCGGCGGACAGTTTCTCGAGAGCAGCGAAATCGAGCCGCTGCAGCCGGGCGAACAGCTGGCGGCGCAGCTCCTGGCTCACCTGCAGCGCCGGCCCCGCCAGCAGCGTGTCCTGGCCGAACTGGGCCAGTTTCTGCAGC